>NZ_JBFBJT010000009.1:0-100533 GCF_040686175.1 Streptomyces sp. NPDC086077
TTGCCGCCTGAGTCGAGGCTCGCGTGTACGGCACGCTGCCGCGCGTCACGAGGTCTGTGACTGTCAGGAACGTGTGAGGCCCCGGCCGGGGCTTCTCCGGGTGGATCCGGGGGAGCGGTCGGGGTTTTCGCGTGTCAGGGGAGCGTGCGGGTTCGGGGGTGTGGCGGTCGGGCGTTGTGCGGGTCCGGGGGTGTGTGGGTCGAGGGCTGTGCGGGTCAGCGGCGCGTGGGTAGTGCGCTGTGGGGGTCCGGGGCGTGCGCGTCCGGCGTGTGCGAGCCGTCCCTCTTTGGAAGTTTTTTACGTTCCGTTTGGGTGCGTTTGCCGGTCCGGGTCGGCGCGGTCATCGTGGAGGGAGATGACGGGGTCAGCCAACGGAGGTGCCATGTACGTCGTGAAAAGCCCGCTGTCCGACGCGGATCTGAAGACCGTCGCCGAGGCGCTGCAGGGTGCCCTCGTCGATCTGATCGACCTCTCCCTCGTCGCCAAGCAGGTCCACTGGAACGTGGTCGGCCCCCGCTTCCGCAGCGTGCACCTCCAGCTCGACGACGTGGTGACCAGCGCGCGCACCCACTCCGACACGGTCGCCGAGCGCGCTTCCGCGCTGGGTGTCTCACCCGACGGGCGTGCCTCGACGGTGGCCGTGGGCAGCGGAATCGCGGCGACCGCCGGCGGCTGGATCAGGGACGCGGAGGCGGTCGGGGTGCTCGTGGACGCGCTGGGGGCGGTGATCGGGCGCATGCGTGAGCGGGTGGCGGCGACCGAGGCGCCGGATCCCGTCTCGCAGGACATCCTGATCGGGATCACCGCGGACCTGGAGAAGCACCACTGGATGTTCCAGGCCGAGAACGGCTGACCCGGCGTATCCGCGGGTCGCCCGTGCGCCTGGCCGGCGAGGTCGCTGCTGCGCGTGTGCGCCCCTGTGCCGCTGGTGCGCCCTCCCGTGGCGCGTGGGCACGCGACTAGCGTCGTCGGCGTCGCCCCGGAGATGAGGACGGCGTTTCTGGCGCCGAGCTGGAGGTGACGGCCATGGCGGGGCGAATAGTGCGCTGGGGGGCCGTACTGGGGCTCGGCGTGGTGTGGTGGTGGGCCGTGCTGCGACTGGCGACGGCGCCCGACGCGGGGGCGCTGGAGGGGGCGGTCGTGGCCGGGGGGTGGGGGCTGAGCCTGCTGCCGGTGCACTGTGTGCCCGGGGGGCGTGCGGCAGGTTCGCTCGGGGCGGTGGTCTGGCGGGCGGTCTGGGGGGCCGCTACCAGGGCATCGCCACACCCCCGTTCGGACGCAGGATCTGGCCCGTCGTGAAGGCCGACGCGTCCGAGGCCAGGTACAGAACGGCGTGAGCGACCTCCTCCGCCTCCCCGATCCGGCCCAGTGGGGACATCCGCGCCATCAGTGACTCCGTGTGCGCCTGGGCCGCGCTGTCGTGGCGGTCGGTCATCGGCGTGCGTGATCCAGCCCGGCGCGACCGCGTTCACCCGGATGCCGCACGGGCCCATCTCGGTGGCCAGCGTCTTCGTCAGCTGTACGACGGCCGCCTTGGCCGCGCCGTAGCGAGCAGGCCCGGGCCGCCGGTGTCGACGGCGCCGGACGCCATGGTGATGATGCTGCCCTTCACGTCGTGGACGAGCATCAGGCGCGCGGCTTCCTGGCATGCGTGGAGCACGCCTTTGAAATGTAGGGACGGTACGAGAGATCCTGATGGATCGTCAATTGGCCGGGCGGTGCTGGGTTCTGCCGGGCGGCGCGGAGCGAGTTCGGCTCCCTTGGACCTGGCTGGAGTGTGGGGTGCCCGGCGTGGGAGCCGGGCCGGTCTGGCAGTGGGGGCACCAGTACGTGGGGCGTTCGCGGGAGCTGTCGCCCTGGTCGGCGACGCGGATGGAGGTATGGCAGCGCAGACAGGGGCGTGGGGCGCGGCCGTAGACGAACAGGTCCTGGCCCCGGCGGCCCGTGGTACTGCGGATCGGGCGGTCGCGGTTGGCCTCCAGGAGCTTCTTCGCGAGGGCCGGGAGCTTGGCCGCGCGGTCGGCGGGCAGGGTGCCGACCGGGAGCCAGGGGGTGGCGCCGAGCAGGAAGCAGAGCTCGCTCTTGTAGACGTTGCCGATGCCGGCGAGGTTGCGCTGGTCCAGGAGGGCCTCACCGAGGGGGCGCGCGGGGGCGGCGAGGAGGTTGGCCAGGGCCTGGTCCGGGTCCCAGTCCGGACCCAGGAGATCCGGGCCCAGGTGGCCGACCACGCGGTCCTCGTCGGTGGTGCGGAGCAGTTCGAGGACGGGGAGGCGGTAGCCGACGGCGGTGTGGTCCGGGTTGCCGAGGATCGCGCGGATCTGGTGCGCGGGCCCGCCGGTCCAGCGTGCGCCGGCCGCGAACACCCTCCAGGAACCGTCCATCCTGAGGTGTGAGTGGAGGGTGAGGCCGCCTTCGATGCGGGTGAGGAGGTGTTTGCCGCGGGGGGTGACGTCGAGAACGGCGCGGCCGGTGAGGTCGGCCGTCGCGTACTTGGGGACGCGCAGGTCGGAGCGGGTCAGGATCTTGCCCGCGAGGGCGGTGTGCAGGCGTCTCGCGGATTGCCAGACCGTGTCTCCTTCGGGCATGGGTTCAGGGTGGCATGTTCTGCCCGGGGAGACCCGGGCGCCGGGGTGTGGGGCCGGCGTCTTGGTTCACGCCCGTAGGCGCAGGCCTCTCGGGGTGGCGATGAAGCCGGCCGATTCCAGGAGGGTGCCCACGGGGGACGTGAGGGCGGCGGCGCCGTTGATGCGTTCCACGGTGACCGTGCCGAGGGAGCCCGCGCGGGCGGCCGCGGCGAGGGCCTCGGCGGCGGCGCACAGGCGGGGGTCGTCGGTGGGGGCGGCGTCCTGGTCGGTGTGCCACGCCAGCAGGGTCTTGCCGCCGCGTTCCATGTAGAGGGCCGGTTCGCCGTCGACCAGGACGATCAGAGAGCCCGCCTTGCGTCCCGGCTTGTGGCCCGCACCGGTGGGTGGCTCGGGCCAGGGCAGGGCGGCGCCGTACGCGTTCGCCGGGTCGGCGGCGGCGAGGACGACCGCCGCCCGGGAGGCGAGGGGGGAGCCGTTACGGCGGGCGGGGGAACCCGGGTCGTACGGGGAGCGGCCGCCGTTCTGCCAGGGGGAAGTGCGGGCGGCTGCGGCGTAGTCCCTGGGAGACACGTACTCGCCCGGCGCGGGGTGGGCGAGCGGGGCCTCGCCGTCGGGATCGCTGTACGTGTCGTCGCCCTGGTAGGCGTCATCGTCGAAGGGGCCGAGGGCGTCGGCGGGGGAGAAGAAGCCGTCGGGGCGGCTGCCGAAGGTGCCGTCGCCGTGGGTGCCGTTCCTGTGGGTGCCGTCGCCGTGGGGGAAGCCGGCGGTGTTTCCGAAGGCCGGCTCGGGCAGGGCTTCGCCCCGATCGCGGGCGTTGGCAACGGCGCGGAGGCGGTCGACCGCGCCGTCCATCGCGAACTGTGCGGCGCCGAGACCCTCCACCACATAGCCGCGCCGGGCCTGACCGCTCTCCTCGAAGGCGGACAGGATGCGGTACGTCGCCGAGAAGCCGCCCTCGACGCCTTCCGCGGCGACCGCGCCCCGGGTCACCACGCCGTGCCGGTCGAGCAGGGTGCGGGCCAGAGCGTGCGCGCGGACGGTCGGGTCGGGCTCGTGGGCCGGCAGCAGGGACCAGCGGCCGGCGACGGTGGGAGGGCCACTGCGGGAAGCCGTACGGGCGGCGGCGGTCAGTGAGCCGTAGCGGCCGCGCGGGACTGTTCGCTTGGCACGGTGGGCCGTGGAGCCCGCGGTGCGGCCCGAGCCGAGCACGGAGCGCAGCGGGGAGAGGGTGTCGTTGGTCAGTCGGCCGGACCAGGCCAGGTCCCAGACGGCGTCGGCCAGTTGGGGGTCGGTGGCCTCGGGGTGCGTGGTGGCGCGGACCTGGTCGGTGATCTGGCGGAAGAACAGTCCGTAACCCCCGGAGAGGGCGGCGAGCACGGACTCGTGGAGGGCCGTCAGCTCCAGGGGGTGCGGGGGCGGCAGCAGCAGGGGGGCCGCGTCCGCCAGGTACAGGGAGACCCAGCCGTCCTTGCCGGGGAGCGCGCCCGCTCCGGCCCACACCACCTCGCCGGCGGCCGTGAGCTCGTCGAGCATGGCCGGAGAGTAGTTGGCGACGCGGGACGGCAGGACGAGCTTCTCCAGGGCGGAGGCGGGCACCGAGGCGCCCTGCAACTGCTCGATGGCGCGCGCCAGTCCGTCGATGCCCCGCAGTGTGTGCCCCCGCCCGATGTGCTGCCACTGCGGGAGGAACTGGGCCAGCGCCGGCGGCGGCACCGGCTCCAGCTCGTGGCGCAGGGCGGCCAGGGAACGTCGGCGCAGCCGGCGCAGCACAGCCGCGTCACACCACTCCTGGCCGATGCCGGCCGGGTGGAACTCGCCCTGTACGACCCTCCCGGACGCCCCGAGCCGCTGCAGGGCGCCCTCGGTGACCGCCACGCCCAGGCCGAACCGGGCGGCGGCCGTGGCCGACGTGAAGGGGCCGTGGGTGCGGGCGTAGCGCGCGAGGAGGTCGCCGAGCGGGTCCTTCACCGGTTCCATGAAGGCTTCCGGGACGCCGACCGGCAGGGCTGTGCCGAGCGCGTCGCGCAGGCGGCCCGCGTCCTCGATCGCCGCCCAGTGGTCGGCGCCGGCGATACGGACCTGGATCGCGCGGCGGGCCCGGGCCAGCTCCTGTGCCCACTGCGGCTCGGCGCCCCGCTCGGCCAGCTCGGCGGCGGTGAGCGGGCCGAGGAGGCGCAGCAGGTCGGCGACGCCTTCGGCGTCCTTGACGCGGCGGTCCTCGGTGAGCCACTGAAGCTCCCGCTCCAGCTCGGTCAGCACCTCCGCGTCGAGCAGTTCGCGCAGCTCCGCCTGGCCGAGCAGCTCGGCGAGCAGGCGCGAGTCCAGCGACAGCGCGGCTGCGCGGCGCTCGGCCAGCGGCGAGTCCCCCTCGTAGAGGAACTGGGCGACGTATCCGAAGAGGAGGGAGCGGGCGAAGGGGGACGGCTCGGGGGTGGTGACCTCGACCAGGCGGACCTTGCGGGACTCCAGGTCGCCCATCAGCTCGACCAGGCCCGGGACGTCGAAGACGTCCTGGAGGCATTCGCGGACCGCCTCCAGGACGATCGGGAACGAACCGAACTCACCTGCCACCTGGAGCAGTTGCGAGGCGCGCTGGCGCTGCTGCCACAGGGGCGTGCGCTTGCCCGGGTTGCGGCGGGGCAGCAGCAGCGCGCGGGCGGCGCATTCGCGGAAGCGGGACGCGAACAGGGCCGATCCGCCGACCTGGTCGGTGACGACCTGGTCGACCTCGCCCTTGTCGAAGACCACGTCCCCGGCGTTGACGGGAGCCTGCGCGGCGTCGTACTCGGTGCCCAGCTTCACCGGCTCCTGGTCCAGCAGGTCCAGGCCCATGAGGTCGGCGTCGGGCAGGCGCAGCACGATGCCGTCGTCGGCGTGCATCACCTGGGCGTCCATGCCGTACCGCTCGGAGAGGCGGGCGCCGAGCGCCAGCGCCCACGGGGCGTGCACCTGGGCACCGAACGGGGAGTGGACCACGACGCGCCAGTCGCCGAGCTCGTCGCGGAAGCGTTCGACGACGATGGTGCGGTCGTCGGGGACGTGGCCGCAGGCCTCGCGCTGTTCGTCGAGGTAGGACAGCACGTTGTCGGCGGCCCAGGCGTCGAGTCCCGCGGCGAGCAGGCGCAGGCGGGCGTCCTCCTTGCTGAGGGAGCCGACCTCGCGCAGGAACGCGCCCACCGCGCGGCCCAGTTCGAGCGGGCGGCCGAGCTGGTCGCCCTTCCAGAAGGGGAGGCGGCCCGGGACACCCGGGGCCGGGGAGACCAGCACCCGGTCGCGGGTGATGTCCTCGATGCGCCAGGAGCTGGTGCCGAGGGTGAAGACGTCCCCGACGCGGGACTCGTAGACCATCTCCTCGTCGAGCTCGCCGACCCGGCCGCCGCCCTTCTTGGGGTCGGCGCCGGCCAGGAAGACGCCGAAGAGGCCGCGGTCGGGGATGGTGCCGCCGGAGGTGACGGCGAGGCGCTGCGCGCCGGGGCGGCCGGTGATGGTGCCCGCGACGCGGTCCCACACCACGCGCGGGCGCAGCTCCGCGAACGCGTCGGACGGGTAGCGGCCGGCCAGCATGTCGAGGACCGCGGTGAACGCCGACTCGGGGAGCGAGGCGAAGGGAGCGGCGCGGCGGACCATCGCGAGCAGGTCGTCGACCTGCCAGGTGTCCATCGACGTCATCGCGACGAGCTGCTGGGCCAGGACGTCGAGGGGGTTGGCGGGGACCCTCAGGGACTCGATCGCGCCGGTGCGCATCCGCTCGGTGACCACAGCTGCCTGGACCAGGTCGCCGCGGTACTTCGGGAAGACCACGCCCGTCGAGACCGCGCCGACCTGGTGCCCCGCGCGGCCTACGCGCTGGAGGCCGGACGCGACCGAGGGCGGGGACTCGACCTGGACGACGAGGTCGACCGCGCCCATGTCGATGCCGAGTTCCAGGCTGGACGTGGCGACGACGGCCGGGAGCCGGCCAGCCTTCAGGTCCTCCTCGACCAGGGAGCGCTGCTCCTTGGAGACCGAGCCGTGGTGGGCGCGGGCGATGACGGCCGGGGCGCCCTGGGCGGCGCCGGAGCCGCCCATGAGCTCGGCCGGGGCGTGGTGCTCGTCCAGGGGCTCGCCGGTCGCCCGCTCGTAGGCGATCTCGTTGAGCCGGTTGCACAGGCGCTCCGCGAGACGGCGGGAGTTCGCGAAGACGATGGTGGAGCGGTGGGACTGGACGAGGTCCGCGATGCGCTCCTCCACGTGCGGCCAGATGGACGGGCGGTCGCCGCCCTCGGGGCCGTTGTCGCCGGCCGGGGAGCCGCCCAGCTCACCCATGTCCTCGACCGGGACCACGACGGAGAGGTCGAACTCCTTGCCGGACTTCGGCTGGACGATCTCCACCTTGCGGCGTGGGGAGAGGAAGCGGGCGATCTCGTCGACCGGGCGGACGGTGGCGGACAGGCCGATACGGCGGGCCGGCTTCGGCAGCAGCTCGTCCAGGCGCTCCAGGGAGAGGGCGAGGTGGGCGCCGCGCTTGGTGCCGGCGACGGCGTGCACCTCGTCGAGGATCACCGTCTCCACGCCGGTCAGGGCCTCGCGGGTGGCCGACGTGAGCATCAGGAACAGGGACTCGGGGGTGGTGATCAGGATGTCCGGCGGGCGGGTGGACAGGGCCCTGCGCTCCGCGGCCGGGGTGTCGCCGGAGCGGATGCCCACCTTGATGTCGGGCTCGGGCCGGCCGAGCCGGACGGATTCCTGGCGGATGCCGGTGAGGGGGCTGCGGAGGTTGCGCTCCACGTCCACGGCCAAGGCCTTGAGCGGTGAGACGTAGAGGACCCGGCAGCGCTTCTTGGGGTCGGCGGGGTGGGGCGTGGAGGCGAGCTGGTCCAGAGCGGCGAGGAAGGCGGCCAGGGTCTTGCCCGAGCCGGTGGGCGCCACGACCAGGACGTCCGAGCCCTCGCCGATGGCCTGCCACGCGCCGGCCTGGGCTGCGGTGGGCGCGGAGAAGGCCCCCGTGAACCAGCTGCGGGTCGCGGGGGAGAAGCCGTCCAGGGCTCGGTGCGTGGAGCTAGCCATGCGTCCATCCTGCACCTCGGCACTGACAATGGCGCTGAGCTGGGGGTTCGGGCGGGAGCGCAGGGCGCACCTGCGGCTGTGGCGGAGAATGAGGGCATGGGGTCGGGTGAGCGTGCGCGGCACTGGCAGTACTCGGAGCTGCCCGGTGTGGATCTGCTGCGGGCCCGGTACGTGCGGAAGACGTTCGTGCGGCATACGCATGAGCACTTCGTGATCGCGGCCATCGCGGACGGGGTGGAGGTCTTCCACCACGGTGGGGGCGACCAATACGCGGGGGCCGGGACGCTGGCGTTGGTGAATCCCGATACGCCGCACACCGGGCGGGCCGGGGTGCCGGAGGGGTGGCGGTACGGGGCGGTCTATCCCTCGCCGGATCTGGTGGCGGAGATCGCTGCCGAGACGACGGTGATTCGTGGGACGCCTGGATTTGTGCGGCCCGTGCTGGAGGATCCGTACGCGGTGGGACTGGTGCACCGGGTGCTGCGTGCCGCCGACGAGGGGAACGCCCTCGCCGCCGACACGCTCCTGCGGGTCGCCGTGACGCGGCTGCTGCGGCTGAACGGTGGGTCGATGCCGCAGCGAGAGGTGCGGACGGCGGGGGCGCGCGTCGCGGCACGCGCGCGTGAGGTGCTGGAGGTGCGGATGGCCGAGCCGCCGAGTCTGGAGAGGCTTGCGGAGGAGCTCGGGACCAGTCCGTTCGCGTTGCTGCGCGCGTTCAGGGTGTCGTACGGGATGCCGCCCCACACCTGGCTGACCGATGCCCGGGTGCGGCGGGCGCGGCGGCTGCTGGACGGCGGCACGGCGCCCGCGGAGGCCGCGGCACTGGTGGGGTTCACGGACCAGCCGCACCTGAATCGGCACTTCAGCCGGATCGTGGGGGTACCGCCGGGGGCCTACCAGCGGGAGCGCAAGAACGTACAAGACGCGGCACAGCAGCTGCGCATACCGTCCGAGACGTGGCAGATCAGACAGCTCTCGCAGACATACGAACCGATGGAAGACCGGATGCCGCCGTCGTACGGGACGCCCTCGGCGTCGGAGTCGCCGTAGGTCTGTCGGGGTTCGCCTTCGGGGTGACCTCGGCGGGCAGTGGACTCACCCTGTGGCAGACGTGTGCGCTCAGTTTGCTGGTGTTCACCGGCGCCTCCCAGTTCGCGCTGGTGGGGGCGCTCGCCGCGGGCGGGAATCCGTTCACCGCGGCCGCGGGCGCCTTCTTCCTGGGCGTGCGCAACGCCTTCTACGGGCTGCGGCTGTCGCAGTTGCTGGCCCTCCCGCGCGCGGTGCGCCCGTTCGCCGCACAGTGGGTGATCGACGAGACGGCGGCGGTCGCGCTGGCGCAGTCCACGCGGCGCGGCGTCCGGATCGGGTTCACGGTGACCGGGCTCAGCCTCTACGTGCTGTGGAACCTGACCACGCTGCTCGGGGCACTGGGGGCGGAAGCCCTCGGCGACACCGCCGCATGGGGGCTCGACGCGGCCGGGCCGGCGGTCTTCCTGGCGCTGCTGGCGCCGATGCTGACGAGTGGGACCGAGCGGGCTGTCGCGGGGCTCGCGGTGCTTCTGGGGCTGGGGCTCCTGCCGGTGCTGCCCGCAGGTCTGCCGGTGCTGGTGGCCGCGCTCGCGGCGCCGGCGGTGCTGTGGGCGCGTGGGCGCCGCGCGGGACGGGAGGAGGATCGTTGAACGTCTGGATAGCGATCGGTGTCACCGCCGTCAGCTGCTACGCCGTGAAGCTCGCCGGGCTGCTGGTGCCGGCCGGCGTGCTGGAACGGCCCCTCGTCAAGCGGCTCGCCGCGCTGCTGCCCGTCGCCCTGCTCGCGGCCCTCACGGCCCAGCAGACGTTCGCCGACGGACGGGCGCTGGTGCTGGACGCCCGGGCCGCGGGGGTCGCCGCGGCCGCCGTGGCGCTGTTCCTGCGCGCTCCCTTCCTGCTGGTCGTCGCGGCGGCCGTGGTGGTGACGGCGGGGGTACGGGCGATCAGTGGCTGAGGCACGGAGTCAGCCGATGGCGCGGGCGATCCTGTCTGAGGTACGGAGTCAGCCGATGGCGCGGGAGTAGGACCTGAGGGTGCGCAGGGCCTGGATCGTCACCAGGGGGCGGGCCTCCTGCGCGGGGGCGGGGGCCCACTGGCGCCAGCGGATCGGCCAGCCACCGTCCTCCTGCTGTTCGCTCGCCAGGAAGTCCAGGGAGCGTTCCATCTCGTCGTCGGTGAACCACACGCGCGCGAGGGAGTGCGGCGTCCTGGCGTAGTCGTGCGGGAAGTGGTGCTCGCCGGGGGCGTACCCGGGAGCGACGGGGTAGGCGTCCAGACGCTCGGGATCGAGTGCGGCGAGGCGCTGTTCGCGGACCAGGCGGCCCAGACGGTCGGCGGCCGCCTCCGCGCGCGGGCGGTCGGGTGCGGAGTCAAGGAACGTCACCGCCGCCTGGATCTCGTAGGGATGGGACCGCTTCAGGGACTCGACCGCCTGCCAGCAGAAGTCCGTGGCCCGGAACAGCCAGGCGTGCCACACCTCGTTGCGGTGCAGGACGCCCACCACCGGGCCGGTGGCGAGGAGTTCGCTGGGCGGGTCGTCGACGACCGGTACGAAGGGGGCCGTCGGGTAGCCGCGCTGACCGGGATGGACCGCCGGCAGCGCGCCGTCCGGCGTGGAGACGGAGGTCAGATAGCGGCACACCCGCTCCACGCGCTGGCCGCCGCAGTGCCCGATGGCGTCCAGCACGTGCAGGGCGTGCGCGGTGTGCAGCGGCTGGCTGACCGGACCGCGCAGATCGGGCTCCAGGGCGTGGCCGTATCCGCCGTCCTGGTTGCGGTAGGCGTCCAGAGCCGTCTCCACCGGGTCGGCGCCGCCGTGGAGGAAGTGGTACGCGAAGAGGCGCTGCTCCAGCACGCGCGCGGTGAGCCAGACGAACTGCTCGGCGCGGAACAGCGGGGAGTGCGCCGGGGGCGTCGGGGGGAGTGGTGAAGCTCCTGTTTCGGCCATGGCTCAGACCGTAGGACGGAAAGCGGTCTCGGCATGCGCTCCCGGCTCGGGCCCACTCTCAGGGGCGGGATACTGATGTCATGAGGTTGACGGTCTTCTGGGAGCGGATGGCGGAGCACTTCGGTACGGGGTACGCCGACACCTTCGCGCGTGATCACGTGATGTCGGAGCTCGGTGAACGCACCGTGTACCAGGCGCTCGACGCCGGCTGGGAGGCCAAGGACGTGTGGCGTGTGGTCTGCGCGGTCATGAACGTGCCGCAGGAAAGGCGCTGACCGGTCAGGGAGATCGCAGGACGTCACCCGATTGTCGGTGGCGTGGGTGAGACTTGCATCGTGGCAGACGAGACAGGGCATACGGCCCCGCACGCATCCCCCTCCGGCACGACGCCGCCGGCCTGGCCCCCGGCCGGCGGTCGCGTCACGCCCGGCGGACGCATGCCGCGTTGGCTGCCGCGCGCCATGGTGCTGGCGCTCACCCTGGTCGCCCTCTTCCAGTTGGGCAGTTGGGCCTTCCACCAGCTCACCGGCCTGCTGATCAACATCCTGATCGCTTTCTTCCTCGCACTCGCCATCGAGCCCGCCGTGAGCTGGATGGCCTCGCGCGGAATGCGCCGGGGGCTGGGCACCGGCATGGTCTTCCTCGCCGTGATGATCGTCTCGGCGGGCTTCGTCACCCTGCTCGGCTCGATGCTCGCAGGCCAGATCATCACGATGGTCGAGGGCTTTCCGGACTACCTCGACTCCGTCATCAACTGGATCAACGCCCACTTCAAGACCGAGCTGAGGCGCGTGGACATCCAGGAGGGCGTGCTCCGCTCCGACTGGCTGCGCAACTACGTGCAGAACAGCGCGACCGGCGTCCTGGACGTGTCCGCGCAGGTCCTCGGGGGCCTGTTCCAGTTGTTGACGATCACCCTGTTCGCGTTCTACTTCGCCGCCGACGGCCCGAGGCTGCGCCGCGCGCTCTGCTCCGTGCTGCCGCCCGCCCGCCAGGCGGAGGTGTTGCGCGCGTGGGAGATCGCCGTCAACAAGACCGGCGGCTATCTGTACTCGCGCGGTCTTATGGCGCTCATCTCGGGAGTGGCGCACTACATATTGCTGGAGATCCTGGGCGTGCCGTACGCGCCCGTGCTGGCTGTCTGGGTGGGGCTGGTGTCGCAGTTCATCCCCACCATCGGTACGTATCTCGCCGGCGCCCTGCCCATGCTGATCGCCTTCACGGTCGACCCTTGGTACGCGCTGTGGGTGCTGATCTTCGTCGTGATCTACCAGCAGTTCGAGAACTACGTGCTGCAGCCCAAGCTGACCTCCAAGACCGTCGACATCCACCCGGCCGTCGCCTTCGGGTCGGTCGTCGCGGGCACCGCCCTGCTCGGGGCGGTCGGCGCGCTGATCGCCATCCCGGCGGTCGCCACGCTCCAGGCGTTCCTCGGCGCGTACGTGAAGCGGTACGACGTCACGGACGACCCTCGGGTGCACGGGCACCGGAGGCAGGCCCCAGGGACGGGGTTGGTCACGCGCGCGTGGCGGGTGTGGGGGCGGCTGCGGGCGGCGGAGTCGGGGGATCGCCTTTCAAGGGACTCCGGACCTTCGGGCGGCTTGGGCGAAGGCTCCGCGGACGGGCGTTCGTAACCGCGGCTGGGGCGACAGTACGGCCCGGAGACGCCGCCGTACGCCGTGGGAAGCAGGGCGGGTTTCGGGGCGGTGGGGTGGAAACCGGGCCCGGCGTCAGTACGCGGTCGTAGTCTCGGAGGTGCCGCGTGGTGAGCTTGACACAAAAATCGAACATCCATTCTTATGGAGGTTCCGGTGAGGCTCTCGGCGGGGATTTCCACAGGGATTTGACATAGAAGTGCCCGAGTTATCCACAGGCCGGACCGGCGTCGGGGCGCATTGTCAGTGCCAGGCGTTAGCGTCTTTGACGTGAAGCGATCGACTCAAGCAAACCGGGTGGAACCCATGGCAGGAACCGACCGCGAGAAGGCTCTCGACGCCGCGCTCGCACAGATTGAACGGCAATTCGGCAAAGGCGCGGTCATGCGCATGGGCGATCGGACGAAGGAGCCCATCGAGGTCATCTCGACCGGGTCGACCGCGCTCGACGTGGCCCTCGGCGTGGGCGGCCTGCCGCGCGGCCGAGTCGTCGAGATCTACGGCCCGGAGTCCTCGGGTAAGACGACCCTGACCCTGCACGCGGTGGCGAACGCCCAGAAGGCCGGCGGACAGGTCGCCTTCGTGGACGCGGAGCACGCCCTCGACCCCGAGTACGCGCAGAAGCTCGGCGTCGACATCGACAACCTCATCCTGTCCCAGCCCGACAACGGCGAGCAGGCCCTGGAGATCGTGGACATGCTGGTCCGCTCCGGCGCCCTCGACCTCATCGTCATCGACTCCGTCGCCGCGCTCGTCCCGCGCGCGGAGATCGAGGGCGAGATGGGCGACAGCCACGTGGGTCTGCAGGCCCGGCTGATGAGCCAGGCCCTGCGGAAGATCACCAGCGCGCTCAACCAGTCCAAGACCACCGCGATCTTCATCAACCAGCTCCGCGAGAAGATCGGCGTGATGTTCGGCTCCCCGGAGACCACGACCGGTGGCCGCGCGCTGAAGTTCTATGCCTCGGTGCGACTCGACATCCGTCGCATCGAGACCCTGAAGGACGGCACGGACGCGGTCGGCAACCGCACCCGCGTCAAGGTCGTCAAGAACAAGGTCGCCCCGCCCTTCAAGCAGGCCGAGTTCGACATCCTCTACGGCCAGGGCATCAGCCGCGAGGGCGGCCTGATCGACATGGGCGTGGAGCACGGCTTCGTCCGCAAGGCCGGCGCCTGGTACACCTACGAGGGCGACCAGCTCGGCCAGGGCAAGGAGAACGCGCGCAACTTCCTGAAGGACAACCCCGACCTGGCCAACGAGATCGAGAAGAAGATCAAGGAGAAGCTGGGCGTGGGTGTGCGGCCGGAACAGCCGGCGGCCCAGCCGGGCACGGACGCCGCGGTCTCCGCCCCGGCGGACGACCCGGCCAAGGCGGTGCCTGCCCCGGCGGTGGCGAAGACCGCCAAGACCAAGGCCGCGGCGGCCAAGAGCTGACCCGTGACACGGCGAACCGACTGGGCCGAGTACGTGTACCCCGACCCCGGCGTCCCGAGGGAGCCGGATCCGGGGAGCGCGGACGAGGGGGGCTTTGCCGGGGCCGGGCAGGGTGAGGACCGGCAGGACGGTGGCTCGCGCGCCGGTGCGGGTGCGAGCGGCGGCGGCCGGCCTCGTGGCGACCGCGCGGGGCGCGGCGAAACCGGCGCACGGCGGGGGCGCGGGCGTCGGCGAGGCTTCGCGGAGTCGTCCGCACAGGACGGGCGCACCTCCTCCTTGTCCAGGGCCGAGCAGGAGGAGTCCCCAGGGGACCCGGCTGAGCGGGCACGGGCGATCTGTCTGCGCCTGCTCACCGGGACCCCGCGGACGCGAAAGCAGCTCGCGGACGCCCTGCGCAAGCGCGAGATCCCGGACGACGTGGCCGAGGAGGTGCTGTCGCGGTTCGAGGAGGTCGGGCTGATCAACGACAGTGCCTTCGCCGACGCCTGGGTGGAGTCCCGGCATCACGGCCGGGGGCTGGCCCGGCGGGCGCTGGCGCAGGAGCTGCGGACCAAGGGGGTCGACTCCACGCTGATCGAGGACGCCGTCGCGCAGCTCGACACCGAGCAGGAGGAGGCGACCGCACGCGAACTGGTCGCCCGCAAGCTGCGCTCCACCCGCGGCCTCGACCGCGACAAGCGGCTCCGGCGCCTGGCGGGGATGCTCGCGCGGAAGGGATATCCCGAGGGGATGGCCTTGCGGGTGGTGCGGCAGGCGTTGGAGGAGGAGGGGGAGGACACGGAGTTCTTGGGGGGAGAGGGGTTCTAGGCGCGCCGGGGTTCCATGGCGCTTGGGCGCGCGGCGGTCCCACGGCCTGCAGACACGCGACGGTTCACGGGTTTCGGGCTCGTGAGGATTCCACGGCGTTCAGGCGTGGGGATTCCACGGTGTCCAAGAGCGCGGCGGTTCCACGGCGTCCAGGCGCTCGGAGATGCCGGCGTCCAGGCGGGCGGCGATTCCAAGACGGGCGTCACGGGTTCGCTGTGACGGGCAGCCCCGCACCCCGCCAAGCCTGGAAGCCCCCCGTCAGGTCGGTCGCCCGGTGCAACCCCAGGCGGTGCAGGGACTCCACCGCGAGGCTGGACGCGTAACCCTCGTTGCAGACGACCACGACGCGCAGGTCGTGGCCGGTGGCCTCGGGGAGGCGGTGGCTGCCGAGGGGGTCGAGGCGCCACTCCAGTTCGTTGCGCTCCACCACCAAGGCGCCGGGGATCAGGCCGTCGCGTTCGCGGAGGGCCTCGTACCGGATGTCCACGAGGAGGGCCTCGCCGGCCCGGGCGGCCTCGTAGGCTTCCTGCGGTTCGATCCGCGCGTACCCCTCGCGCACCCGCTCCAGCAACTCGTCGATGCCCACCGGCACCCCACGCTCACCGCTCATCGTTCCTCCTCAACGCCCCTGTGCGACCTGCGCGTTCACCGGCACCGTGCCGTACCGTGCGGCGCCTCACTGCCAGTCCTCCGGCCGCTCGACCTGCTCCAGCCGGAGCACGTTCCCGGCCCGGCTGTAGCGGCGGATACGGGGCAGCGGCGGGTAGTAGGCGTGCACGGAGACGGTATGCCGTTCGGAGGACTCGTTGAGCACCTCGTGGACGTGGTGGCGGCCGAAGGAGCGACCCCGGCCTGCCGGCAGGCGGCGCTCCCGGTCGACGTCCTCGGTGAGTTCCAGGGTCTTCCAGCCGTCGGTGGGCAGCCGGGCGGCGAGAGAGTTCTCCTTGAGTTCGCCGCGGGCGGTGAGGAAGGCGCCGACCGAGTCGGCGTGGTCGTGCCAGCCGGTGCCCGTGCCGGGCGGCCAGCCGATCAGCCAGGCCTCGCTGCCGCCGGGGCCCTCCAGCCGTACCCAGGTACGGCCCTCGGGGTCGAGCGGAAGCGAGTCGATCAACGCGTCGTCCGCGGCCGTACGCCGGACGAAGTCGAGAAGATCGGCCTGCGTCGGGGCGGCAGTGGCAGACCCCGCGACAGTGGCGGATCCCGCGGCAGTGGCGGGTACAGAGGCGGAAGGAGAGACAGACAACGTGCACCGTCCTGATGAGCGTTCGCGTGAGCGCGCGCGGCGAGGCGTCAGCGGCGCGCGGAAAGAGAGGAAGGCGAGATCAGCAGGAGGGACGACACACGCAGCCCGCATAGCGGACGAGGTCCATATGGACCCTCCGCCACAGGCGCACACAGGTGTCGGTCACGAATCGGAGTACACCACGACGGTCCGGACTGGTCAACTCTCCGCCACCCTGCGGACGAACGCAGGGCGGCGGAGAGGACGGGACGCGCACGGAGCCCGGGAGGACCGGCGTCAGCGCGAGCCCGCCGTGGCTTCCGCCGGCGCCTTCACCGGGCCGCCCAGTGCCGCCTCGGCGGCCGCGTAGAGGTCGGCCGGGCGAACGCCGTTCAGGGCTGTGACCAGGTGTCCGTCGGGGCGGATGAGGAGGACGGTGTGGGCGGAGGCGCCGGGGTAGCGCTCGGCGACCAGCAGCTCGGCCGGATGGGGCAGCGCCGTGACCGCGGCCGCGAGCCGGGGCATGATCCCGGCGGTCACCCAGTGCTTGCGCTCCCACACGCCGGTGCCCGGGGCGATCAGTACGACGAGCAGCGCGCCGCGCCCGAGCCGGTCGCGCAGTCGTACGAAGGAACCATCCTCCGCCGTGACCCGCACATCCGTCACCGGCGCACCCGGGAGCGTCTCGACGGGGACCTCCGCCTCGATGGACCGGGGTGCGAGGGGCGAGTCGGCGTAGGTGGACGTCTCGCCCAGTGGTCCCCGCCCCAGGTGACCGTCGGTGAGCAGCGACTCATGGCCGCGGCCGGTGCCGGGGACGTAGGCGCGCAGGGCGCCGCCGCCACGGAGCAGCGGCAGCACCTGGTCGGCGGCGCGCAGCCGCGCTGCGACGATCGCGCGGCGCTCGGCCTGGTAGCTGTTGAGAAGTGCCTCGCGAGGCCCGTGATGCCAGGACAGCGCCAGCTTCCAGGCGAGGTTGTCGGCGTCCTTGAGCCCCTCCTCCAGCCCCTGCGTGCCGAGCGCGCCGAGCAGGTGGGCGGCGTCCCCGGCGAGGAAGACGCGGCCGACGCGCCAACGGCGGGCCAGGCGGTGGTGGACGGTGTGGACGCCGGTGTCGAGCAGTTCGTACGGCGGGGTGGAGCCGCCGGTCCAGCCGGCGAGGGTCTCCCGGATGCGGGTCACCACGAGCTCGGGCGTGACCAGGTCTTTGCCGGGGGGCAGCAGCCAGTCGACCCGCCAGACGCCGGCGGGGAGCGGGCGTGCGGTGATCTCGCCCGCCGAGGGGCCCGACGTCCGCCACGGCGGCGTGCGATGGAGCAACGCCCGGCCTGGCCAGGGGAGTTCCGTACGCAGTGCGGCGACGGCGTAGCGTTCCACCGCCGTACGGCCGGGGAAGCGGATGTCCTGGAGCTTGCGCACGGTCGAGCGGGGGCCGTCGCAGCCGACCAGATAACTGCCGCGCCACCAGGTGCCGTTGGGGCCCCGGGTGTGCGCGGTGACGCCGGATGACTCCTGCTCGATGGTGTCGAGCCTGCTGTCCACGGCGATCTTGGTGAGGGGCTCGTGGTCGATGGCCGCGCGCAGGGCGTCGGTGAGGACGTGCTGGGCGAGGTGCAGGGGCGGCTGCTCGGGGGCGGCGCCGGTGGTCACGGCGTAGTCCGAGCCGAGCTTGCGCCCCGGGTCAGCCGGGCGGAGGCGGTCGGGCTCGGCGGCGCCGGCGGCGCCGGCGTCGCCGGGGTCCTCGAAAGTGATCTCCCGAACCACCTGCTTGCGCCGCATCGACCGCCATCCGGCCCAACGGGTCCCGACCTCGTCGAGCGGTACCCCGGTCAGCCGCTCCATGAGCGCGGCGGTGTCCTCGCGCAGGACGAGGGTGCGGGCGAGCCGTGGTTCGTCCTTGCCCGGCCCCTCGTCGAGGACGACAGACGGCACTTCCTGGCGCGCCAGCGCCAGGGCGAGCGTGAGCCCGACGGGCCCCGCTCCGACGATGATCACCGGATCCACGCGGCGCTCCCTGTCCGCAGCGGTGCCTCTGGAGACGTATGTGAACAGGAGGTTGGAGCAGGGTGCACGATCACAGAACGTATGCAACCCATTGCCGGTGCTTGCGTCAAGTGACGAGGGGCAGTGGCGATCATGCCACTGCCCCTCATGTCACGGAAGCCGCTGACTCACTTTCAGACGGCCCCTCCGGCCCTGGTGCCGTGGGTACCTCCGACCTCGGCCGCGTTGAGCTCCTCCACCTGCTCGGCTCCCAGCACCGTGCCGGTGCCCCTCTTGCTGCGCCTGAGCCTGGCCTCCAGCCAGCCCGCGAAGCTGGTCAGGGCGAAGTTCAGGACGATGAAGATGATCGCCACGACGATGAAGCTCGGGATGACGTTCGCGTAGTTGGCCGCGAGCGTGCCGCGCGCGCTGACGAGTTCGCTGAAGCCCAGCAGCGCACCACCCAGCGCGGTGTCCTTCACGATGACGACCAGCTGGCTGACGATGGCCGGGAGCATCACCGTGACGGCCTGCGGCAGCAGGATGGTGCTCATCGTCTGGCCCTTGCGCAGGCCGATCGCCTGGGCGGCCTCCGTCTGTCCCTTGGGCAGGGCGAGGATGCCGGCCCGGACGACCTCGGCGAGGACGGACGCGTTGTAGAGGACCAGGCCCGTGACGACCGCGTACAGGGGTCGGGCATCGCTGCTGACGTCCGTGGAGCGCGCGTAGAGCTCGTTGGCGAACAGCATCAGCAGCAGCACCGGGATCGCCCGGAAGAACTCCACCACGGCGCCGGCCGGAACGCGTACCCACCGATGGTCGGACAGTCGTGCGATGCCAAATATGGCGCCCAGCGGCAGGGCGATCACCATGGCGAGCGCCGCGGCCTTGAGCGTGTTGCCCAGGCCGGGCAGCAGATACGTCGTCCACGCCTCGCCCTCGGCGAACGGCTTCCACAGGGCCCACTCCAGCTGGCCCTTGTCGTCCATGACCTGCCAGAGCCACCACACGAGCAGTGCGAGCAGGGCGATGAAGGCCACCGAGAAGATGACGTTGCGCCGCTTGGCCTTGGGGCCGGGGGCGTCGTACAGAACGGAGGTCACCGCTTCACCGCCAGTCGCTTGCTCAGCCAGCCGAGGAACAGGCCGGTGGGCAGGGTCAGTACCACGAAACCGAAGGCGAAGACCGCGCCGATGAGCACGGTTTGAGCCTCGTTCTCGATCATTTCCTTCATCAGCAGCGCGGCTTCCGCGACACCGATCGCCGCCGCCACCGTCGTGTTCTTGGTCAGCGCGATCAGGACGTTGGCCAGCGGGCCGATGACCGAGCGAAACGCCTGGGGCAGCACGATCAGCCGCAGCACCTGACTGAAGCTCAGCCCGAGGGCACGGGCCGCCTCGGCCTGTCCGACGGGCACGGTGTTGATGCCGGACCGCAGCGCCTCACAGACGAAGGCGGCGGTGTAGGCGACGAGGCCGAGGACCGCCAGCCGGAAGCCCTGTAGCTCGAAGTCGTCCGGCGCGCCCAGCGTCACCCCGAAGAAGTCGGCGAGGCCGAGCGAGGTGAAGACGATGATGACCGTCAATGGGATGTTCCGGACGATGTTCACATAGGCGGTACCGAAGCCGCGCATCAATGGGACCGGGCTGACCCGCATCGCGGCCAGCAGGGTGCCCCAGACCAGCGAGCCGATGCCGGAGAAGACGGTGAGCTGGACCGTCACCCAGAAGGCGCCCAACAGGCTCGGGTCGTCATAGTCAGAAAGAAAGTCGAACACGATCTCCCGCGCTTCCGGGTGTGTGACGAACGTGGCGGGCATGGCGCACCGCCGCCGGGACAGCGGCCGGCGGTGGTGCGCCTGCGAAGCACTCCGCTAGGGGAGGGTTTCCCGCGTTACTGAACGATCTGGCCGATCTTCGGCGCGGGCTCGTTCTTGTAGTTGGCCGGACCGAAGTTGTCCTGGACCGCCTTGTCCCAGGCCTTCTCGCTGACCATCTTCTCCAGCGCCTCGTTGATCTTGTTCAGGGTCTCGGAGTCGCCCTTCTTGACGCCGATCCCGTAGTTCTCGTTGCTCAGCTTGAGGCCCGCGAGCTTGAACTTGCCCTTGTACTGCTCCTGCGCGGCGAAGCCGGCGAGGATCGAGTCGTCGGTGGTCACAGCGTCGACCGCGCCGCTCTGCAGACCGGCGATGCACTCCGAGTAGGTGCCGTACTGCTTCAGCTGGGCGTCGGGGGCGATCTCGTCCTTGACGTTCTGCGCGGAGGTGGATCCGGTCACCGAGCACAGCTTCTTGCCGTTGAGGTCGGTGCCTTCCTTGATGTCGGAGTCCGCCTTGACCAGCAGGTCCTGGTGGGCCAGCAGGTACGGGCCGCCGAAGTCGACCTTCTCCTTGCGCTCGTCGGTGATCGAGTAAGTGGCGGCGATGAACTTCACGTCGCCACGGGAAAGGGCGTTCTCACGGTCGGCGCTCTTGGTCTCGACCCACTCGATCTGGTCGGCCTCGTAGCCCAGCTCCTTGGCCACGTAGGTGGCCACGTCCACGTCGAAGCCGGAGAAGGAGCCGCCCGGCTCCTTCAGGCCGAGACCCGGCTGGTCGTACTTGATACCGATCTTGATCTTGTCGCCGCCACCGGAGCCCGACTCCGAGTCCCCGTCACCCCCGCCGCACGCGGTGGCGGTCAGGGACAGGACAAGTGCGGTGGTCGCCGCGGCAGAGACCTTGCGGAACTTCATGTGAACATCCTTTGCGTGATGAAGGGGAGGGCCGTCCGGTGCGGGAAACGCGGCTTGTCGCAGCAGGTGCGACGAGTGACGGTCAGTGGTGGAGGATCTTCGACAGGAAGTCCTTGGCGCGGTCGCTGCGCGGGTTGCTGAAGAACTGGTCCGGCACGGCCTCTTCGACGATGCGGCCGTCTGCCATGAACACCACGCGGTTCGCGGCGGATCGGGCGAAGCCCATCTCGTGCGTCACGACGATCATGGTCATGCCGTCACGGGCGAGCTGCTGCATGACCTCCAGCACCTCGTTGATCATCTCCGGGTCGAGGGCCGAGGTCGGCTCGTCGAAGAGCATCACCTTCGGGTCCATGGCCAGCGCCCGCGCGATCGCGACGCGCTGCTGCTGGCCACCGGAGAGCTGTGCGGGGTACTTGTCCGCCTGCGAGGCCACGCCGACCCGGTCGAGCAGGGCCCGGGTCTTCGCCTCGGCCTGCTTCTTCTCGGTCTTGCGGACCTTGATCTGGCCCAGCATCACGTTCTCGAGCACCGTCTTGTGCGCGAAGAGGTTGAACGACTGGAACACCATGCCGACGTCGGCGCGCAGCCGGGCCAGCGCCTTGCCCTCAGCGGGCAGCGGCTTGCCGTCGATGGTGATCGAGCCGGAGTCGGTCGTCTCCAGCCGGTTGATGGTGCGGCACAAGGTGGACTTTCCGGACCCAGAGGGTCCAATGACCACGACGACCTCGCCGCGTGCGATCGTCAGATCGATGTCCTGGAGTACGTGCAACGCGCCGAAGTGCTTGTTGACGCTCTTCAGGACGACCAGTTCGCCGGTCGCGGCCACATCTTCCTTGGCCACCGATACTTCGGTCATCGCTCTCGGGCTCCGTCCTCCTCGGTTTCGGAGGACAGTAGCTACCCTATGCGACCTGCGTCATTACATCTGAGGCGAATTTGAGTATCACGATCCGGTAGCAGCTGGACACGGGTGGTAGCACGGAGGACCGGGCGCGTATCGGCCGGATAACGGAAGGCCCGCGCAACCGGAACCCTCTTGACGCCGTCCTCTTCCATCAGCGTGACTGCCTTGGTGCACGCGCGCGCGTGCACACCTTTTTGTGCCCAGCGACCTTTGTACCCGCCGAGTCCGTACCGCCGATGAACCGAAGGAGGCCGGGATGAGACTGCTCCTCGTCGAGGACGACAACCACGTCGCCGCCGCGCTGTCCGCGGTTCTTGCGCGGCACGGGTTCGACGTCACCCACGCGCGCAGCGGCGAGGAGGCTCTTCAGGCGCTCGTCCCGGAGGGCGCGGGCTTCGGCGTCGTCCTGCTCGACCTCGGCCTGCCCGACCAGGACGGATACGAGGTGTGCGGCAAGATCCGCAAGCGCACCAGCATCCCGGTGATCATGGTCACCGCGCGCTCCGACGTCCGCTCCCGCATACACGGCCTCAACCTCGGCGCCGACGACTACGTGGTGAAGCCGTACGACACGGGGGAGCTGCTCGCCCGGATCCACGCCGTCAGCCGGCGCACCGTCCACGAGGACTCCGCCACCGGTGGGGACACCGCGCTGCTCCTGGGCGCCGTACGGATCGAACTGCACACCCGTCAGGTCACGGTGGACGGATCGGTCGTCCAGCTGACCCGCAAGGAGTTCGATCTGCTCGCCCTGCTCGCGCAGCGGCCGGGGGTGGTGTTCCGGCGGGAGCAGATCATCAGTGAGGTGTGGCGCACCAGCTGGGAGGGGACCGGACGCACCCTGGAGGTGCATGTCGCGTCCCTGCGCGCCAAGCTGCGCATGCCCGCCCTGATCGAGACCGTGCGCGGCGTCGGCTACCGGCTCGTCGCCCCGGCCGCCTAGCGGGGCCGGGTGCACACACGTCTGCTGCCGCTGCTGATCGTCCTGATGGCGGCCG
Source organism: Streptomyces sp. NPDC086077 (assembly GCF_040686175.1). Lineage (NCBI taxonomy): Bacteria > Bacillati > Actinomycetota > Actinomycetes > Kitasatosporales > Streptomycetaceae > Streptomyces > Streptomyces sp. NPDC086077. The sequence goes on from NZ_JBFBJT010000009.1 coordinate 22,348, forward strand.
TACTGCTGGCGCTCGGCGTCCCGCTGGCCGTCAGCGTGGCCGCCGCCCAGCAGCAGAAGGTGGTCGTCGACCGGATCGACGACACGGCGTTCTTCGCGGCCCTCGCCCAGTTCGTCACCGTCTCGCCCACCGGGTCCCGCCGTACCGAGCCGGACGAGCGCCTGGAGACGCTCAGCCGCGAACTCGACAGCTACTACGAGGTCTACGGCATTCGCGTCGGTGTCTTCTACGTCAATGACACCCCGATGGCTCATGCGCCGGCGCAGTGGTTCCTCCCCCCGGAGGGCGAGGTGCGCGAGGCCTTCGACGAGGCCCTGCTGAGCCGCCGCAGCGACGACCCCAAGCAGGTGTGGCCCTGGCAGGACGGCCGGCTCGTCGTGGCCTCGCCGGTCATCCGGGACGGTGACGTCGTCGCGGCCGTGGTCACCGACTCGCCGACCGACCAGATGCGTTCGAAGATCCTGTACGGCTGGCTGGTCATCGCCGCGGGCGAGACGGCCGCCATGCTGCTGGCCGTCGGCGCCGCGCTGCGGCTGACCGGCTGGGTGCTCCGGCCCGTACGCGTCCTGGACGCCACCACGCACGAGATCGCCACCGGACGTCTGAAGTCCCGGGTCGCGGTGGCCAGCGGACCGCCGGAACTGCGCCGCCTCGCCCGGTCGTTCAACGAGATGGTGGACAACGTCGAGGACGTGCTGGAGCAGCAGCGCGCCTTCGTCGCCGACGCCTCGCACCAGTTGCGCAACCCGCTCGCCGCGCTGCTGCTGCGCATCGAGCTGCTCGCCCTCGAACTGCCCGAGGGAAACGAGGAGATCGCCTCCGTCCAGGCCGAGGGCAAACGCCTGGCGCGGGTTCTGGACGACCTGCTCGACCTGGCGCTCGCCGAGCACGCGGGGGCCGACCTCCGGCTCACGGACGTCGGCGCGCTGACCGCCGAGCGGGTCGCCGCCTGGTCACCGACCGCCGAGGCCAAGGGCGTACGGCTGGTTGGGGACTGCCCGGCGACGACGGCCTGGGCCGACCCGGTGACCCTGTCCAGCGCGCTGGACGCGGTGATCGACAACGCGGTGAAGTTCACGCCCGAGGGCGCGTGCGTCGAGGTCACCGTCGCCTCCAACGGCGACACCTCGACGGTTGTGGTCGCCGACCGCGGGCCCGGCCTGACCGACGAGGAGCTGAGCCGTGTGGGCGACCGCTTCTGGCGCAGCGGTCGGCACCAGAACGTGAAGGGTTCGGGGCTCGGGTTGTCCATCACGCGCGCGTTGCTCGCGGCGGCCGACGGCTCCATCGCCTACGAGCATCATGCGCCGCACGGGCTGAAGGTGACGCTGACCGTGCCCCGCAACTGCCCTACGGCTTGACGGAGCGGTAGTAGCGACGGGCGCCGTCGTGCAGGGGCAGCGGGTCGGTGTAGATGGCAGTGCGCAGATCGACCAGCTGGGCGGAGTGGACGTGCGCCCCGATGCCGTCGCGGCTCTTGATCACCGTGCGGGTCACCCACTCGGTGAGCTCGGGGTCCATGTCCTTGCGGGTGATCAGTACGTTCGACACCGCCATCGTCGGCACGGTGGCGCCGCCGCGGGCCCCGTAGGCCGACTCGGGCATGTTGGTCGCCCGGTAGTGGTGGGTCGCCGGGCCTTGGCGGTGCAGCTCGGAGACGAAGTCCGCGTCGATCGGCACGAAGCGGAACTTGAACCTCTTGGCCAGCTCCCGCAGACCGTCCGTGGGCAGCCCGCCGGACCAGAAGAACGCCTCGATCCCGCCCTGCCTGAGCCTGGCCGGGCCGGTGTCTATGCCGTCGGACAGCGGCGTGATGTCCTGCCGCGCGTCGATGCCGGCCGCCTTCAGCACCCGGGTGGCGATCAGCCGCACGCCCGAGTGGGGCAGCCCTATGGCGACCCGCCTGCCGCGCAGATCCTCGACCGAGTGGATGTCCGAGTCGCGCGGGACGACCAGGTGCACGTAGTCGTCGTACAGCCGTGCGACGCCGCGCAGCCGGTCCGCGCCCGGTCCCTTGTTCAGCTCGTACGTCTCCACCGCGTCGGCCGCCGCGATGGTGAAGTCGGCCTCGCCGGTCGCCACACGCGCGACGTTCTCCTGGGAGCCGTCGCTCGTCAGCAGCCGCACCTTGAGGTTCGGCATGTCCCTGGACAGCTCGGTGCGCAGCAGGGTGCCGTACTCCTGGTAGACACCACGCGGCGTGCCGGTGCTGAACGTGATCGCCCCCCTCGGCGGCTCCTCGCCCAGCGGCAGCAGCCACCACAGCAGCAGGGCGAGGGCGACCGCGCCGGCCGCCGTGCTCTGCAGGGCACGGCGGATGCCGATACGGGGGAGCGCTCTGGACATGAGCGCGATCCTGCCAGTCCGTACGGCTGCTGACCAGGGCGGGAATCACAGGGGGCTGTCAGTGGGGGCCGATAGTGTTTCGGGTATGAGTTCCTCGCCCGCCGACCTGGTCCGTGAATTCCACCTCGCCTTCGGTCTCGACGCCCGCAGCGTTCCGACGAAGGTGTCGCCGAAGCTGGCCGGGCACCGCGGCGAGCTGCTGGCCGAGGAGGCCGCGGAGGTCGCCGAGGTGTCGGTGAACGGCCCCCTCGACAAGCTCGCGCACGAACTGGCCGACGTCGTCTATGTGGCCTACGGCACGGCTCTCGTGCACGGCATCGACCTCGACGCGGTGATAGCCGAGATCCACCGTTCCAACATGACCAAGCTGGGCCCCGACGGCCAGGTGATGCGGCGTGCGGACGGCAAGGTGCTCAAGGGGGAGCACTACGAGGCACCGGACGTGTCGGCGGTGCTGCGCCGTCAGGGCTGGCGGCCGGACGGGGCGTGAGGCGGCGTACGGCGGGATGGGCGGGCACTGGCTGTGCGCCCGCCGGGCCCTGGCCGACGACCGGTGGGGGCCGAGCCGCCGGTTGGACTCGCGCCGCGTGAGCCGGGCCTCAGGGCTCGCCGTGCCGCCATGATCCCCTTTCAAGCCGTGCGCCATTCGGGTCCGGGTGAACGGGCAGGCGACCGACAGCACGTCGCCGACCCGGACACCCTCCCTCGTCCGTCATGCGCTCAGGCGGCAGTCACCCCGGTCCGGGCCCGGAACTCAGTCCCCGACCGGTGCCTCCGTCCGGGCGTCCTCCTCGCGTCGTACCGGTCCGGAGGGGCCCTTGGCGCGGTGGCGCATCCAGCGCATCGCGACCGGCTCGGTGTAACGGGCCGTGAGGGGGCCGAGGATGACCAGGATGAGGACGTACGCCGTGGCCAGGGGGCCCAGGGACGGTTCGATGCCGGCCGTCACCGCCAGGCCCGCGATCACGATGGAGAACTCGCCGCGGGCCACCAGCGCGCCGCCGGTGCGCCAGCGGCCCCTCAGGGAGATCCCGGCGCGCCGGGCGGCCCAGTAGCCGGTGGTGATCTTGGTGAGGGCGGTGACGACGGCCAGGCCGAGGGCGGGCAGCAGGACCGGCGGAATGCTCGCCGGGTCGGTGTGCAGGCCGAAGAAGACGAAGAACACCGCGGCGAACAGGTCGCGCAGCGGGCTCAGCAGCGTGTGCGCGCCCTCCGCGACCTCCCCCGACAGCGCGATGCCGACCAGGAACGCGCCCACCGCCGCCGACACCTGGAGCTGCTGGGCGATGCCCGCGACGAGGATCGTCAGCCCGAGGACGACCAGCAGCAGTTTCTCCGGGTCGTCGCTGGAGACGAACCGCGAGATGACCCGGCCGTAGCGCACCGCTGCGAAGAGCACGAGCCCCGCCACGCCCAGTGCGATCGCCAGCGTCACGCTGCCCGCCGCCAGACTGACCCCCGCGAGCAGCGCGGTGATGATGGGCAGGTACACGGCCATCGCGAGGTCCTCGAGGACCAGCACGCTGAGGATCACGGGCGTCTCGCGGTTGCCGATCCGGCCCAGTTCGCCGAGCACCTTCGCGATGACACCGGAGGACGAGATCCAGGTGACGCCCGCCAGAACCACGGCGGCCACAGGGCCCCACCCGAGCAGCAGCGCGACCGCCGCGCCCGGCAGGGCGTTGAGCGCGAAGTCGACCAGGCCGGCCGGGTAGTGGGACTTGAGGTTGGTGACGAGGTCGCTGGCCGTGTACTCCAGGCCGAGCATGAGCAGCAGCAGGATGACGCCGATCTCGGCGCCGATGGCGACGAACTCCTCGCTCGCGCCGAGCGGCAGCAGACCGCCCTCGCCGAAGGCCAGCCCGGCGAGCAGATAGAGGGGAATGGGCGAGAAGCCCAGCCGGCCGGCCATCCGGCCGAGCAGGCCGAGGCCCAGGAGGATCGAACCGAACTCGATCAGCAGAACCGCGGAGTGCACCGGCTCACTCCCGCCCGAGTATCGCCGCGGCGGCGTCGACGCCCTCGCGGGTGCCGATGACGATCAGTGTGTCGCCGCCCGCGAGCCGGAAGTCCGGCGTCGGGGACGGGATCGCCTCGGCCCGCCGCAGCACGGCCACGACGGAGGCGCCGGTATCGGTCCGCAATCGGGTGTCGCCGAGCACACGGCCGTTCCAGCGGGTGGTCGCGCCCACTTCGATCCGCTCGGCCACCAGGCCGAGGTCCGTGGTGGAGAGCAGGTTGTTGCTGTGGTGCGAGGGCTGCAACGCGTCGATCAGCGCGCCGGCCTCCGGGATGGTCAGGTGCAGCGACTGTGCGCAGGAGTCGGGGTCGTCGGTCCGGTAGACGTTGACCGTCCGGGTGCCGTCGCGGTGGGCCACCACGGACAGGTGGCGGTGTTCCCGGGTGACGAGGTCGTACTGGACCCCGATGCCCGGCAGCGGCGTCGCCCTGAGGCGTGGAGCGGACACGATTCTTCCCCTTGCTGATCGTCCTGCTGATTGCCGTGCGATCGCCGTACGGATTGCCGTGCTGATCGCTTTGCCGATTGCTGTGCTGATGGCTGTGCCGACTGCATGCCGATTGCCGTGCACGCCGTCGGCCCCGCCATGCTGCCATCCGCCCGTACCGTGGCGACATGGGTGTCAGCACGGATGGACAGCGACGGCGGAGGGCGGAGAGGCTGGTCCGGGCTCTGCTGTCGGCCACGACCGGGAGGGGACTGCGTACCCGCGTGTCGTTGTTCTGGCGGATCTTCTCCCTGAACGCCCTCGGCCTCCTCGTGGCCACGGCCCTGCTGCTCGGCCCGGTCACGGTGTCGACCCCGGTGCTGCCGGGCGAGGTGCTGGTCGTCGTCTGCGGTCTCGCGGCGCTGCTCGCGGTCAACGCCGCCGTCCTGCGCGTCGGTCTCGCCCCGCTGGGCCGTCTGGGCCGGGCCATGGCCACCGCGGACCTGCTGCGGCCGGGAGCCCGCGCCGAGGTCTCCGGGCCGGTGGAGACGGCGGTGCTCATCACGACGTACAACACGATGCTGGACCGGCTGGAGACCGAACGCGCCACCAGTGCGGCACGGGCACTCTCCGCCCAGGAGCGGGAACGCCACCGCATCGCCCGCGAACTCCACGACGAGGTCGGGCAGACCCTCACCGCCGTTCTGCTCCAGCTCAAGCGGGTCGCCGACCGGGCGCCCGAGGAACTGCGGCAGGAGGTCGGCCAGGCGCAGGACGCGACCCGGGCCGGTCTCGACGAGATCCGGCGTATCGCGCGCCGCTTGCGGCCGGGGGTGCTGGAGGAACTGGGACTGGCCAGTGCGCTGCGGGCGCTGGCCGGTGAGTTCACCGCGCACGGGCTTACTGTGCGCCACGACGTGAAAGGCGAGCTGCCTGCGCTGGACGAGGAGACCGAACTGGTCGTGTACCGGGTGGCCCAGGAGGCGCTCACCAACACCGCGCGGCACTCCGGTGCCGACCGCGCCGAACTCCGGTTCGGGCCGGTCGCCGACGGCGTCGAGCTGCACGTCCGCGACAACGGCAAAGGGCTCGGCCGGGCGCCGGAAGGGGCCGGGATCGGCGGGATGCGGGAACGGGCGCTGCTGGTCGGGGCGGCGCTGACGCTCAGCCCGGCGCCGGGGCAGGGCACGGAGATACGGCTGCGCATACCCACCGCCGGCGGGGCGCGGTGATGCCGGCGCCGACGCGCGCGCTGCTCGCGGACGACCACACGCTCGTGCCCCGTGCCCCGTGGCGTACGGAGTGCGAACGCGGAACGCGGAAAAAGGAGTGCGGGCCCGGGGTGCGAAGACCCTGGGACGGCATCGCCCGCACCTGCTCCCCAGGCTTCGGACGGCGGCCGGGGCACGCCGCTCGCGTGTGAACCGGGAAGGCGCCGACCGGCGTTCTACCGTGTGCGGATGCGAACGGTTCCCCGGTGGGCCTTGGTCTCGTCGGGAGGCGCGCCCGTCCTGCTGATCTCGGGCTGGACGGTCGCGGGACGGCTGGAGGGACCCGACTACGACCCCTTCACCCAGACGATCAGCGTCCTGGCGGCCTACGGGTCGGCGGGTTTCTGGGTGATGACCGGGGCGATGCTCGCCCTGGGAGCCTGCCACCTGCTGACCGCCTGGGCACTGCGCGCGGCAGCGGCCGCCGGGCGGGTGGCGCTGGCCGCCGGGGGAGTGGCCGCGCTGCTGGTGGCGCTGCTCCCGGCCCCGAGCAGCGGGGGTTCCCTGCGCCACGGCTCCGTCGCCGCGATCGCCTTCACCCTCCTCGCGGTGTGGCCGGTACTGGCCACCGAGCGCGGCGGCACAGCTCCCTGGGCACTGCGCCCCGGACCCTGCGTCGCGGCGACCGCCGCGATGTGCGCCGGTGCGGCCTGGTTCCTGATCGAGGCGAGCCAGCAGGGCTCCGCCGGAGCCGTCGAACGCATGGTGACGACCCTTCAGTCCGTGTGGCCCTTCGTGGTCGTCGTGTCCTGCGTGCGCACCTCAGCACCCGCGCCGTTGTCCGGCGAATGACGCACGCGGCGACGCCGGGACGGCTCCAAGGAGGCCCGCGGAGCTAACCTGGCCCGCATGTTGCGCGACCCAGACGCCGGCAGGACGCAGGTGTCGATCGAGGAGTGCGCCGTCGCCGACCGCGACGCCGGGCCGTACGCGATCGCCGACGAGCCGGACGGGGTGCTGTGGTTCACCCTCGTCCATGCCGGCCGGATCGGCAGGCTGGTCCCCGGCGAGGAGCCCACGAGCCACCCGCTCGACCCGGGCTGCGGGCCCGCGGTCATCGTGTCCGGACCGGACGGCGCCCTGTGGTTCACGGAGTACCGTGCCCATCGGATCGGGCGGATCACGACCGCGGGTGTCGTCGACGAGTCCGCGTTGCCCACCCGGACTCCGAGCCGCACGGCATCACCGTCGGCCCGGACGGTGCGCTGTGGACGGCACTGGAGATCGGCGCGCTCGCCCGCGTAGCCCCCTGAGGGGCTCGGTCCGTGACCGGTACGGGCCCCTCCCGGGACGGGGACGGCCCCCTCGCGGGACCGCCTACCCTTGACGCATGACCAGCAGCAGCGACCGGAGCCCGGCAGTGGACGTTCAAGCACCCAAGAGCTACGAGATCCGCACCTACGGGTGCCAGATGAACGTCCACGACTCCGAGCGATTGGCCGGGCTGCTGGAGGACGCCGGGTACGTACGCTCCCCGGAGGGCGCCGACGGCGAGGCGGACGTCGTCGTCTTCAACACCTGCGCGGTACGGGAGAACGCCGACAACCGCCTCTACGGCAACCTCGGCCACCTCGCGCCGAAGAAGGCCCAGCGGCCCGGCATGCAGATCGCGGTGGGCGGCTGCCTCGCGCAGAAGGACCGCGACACCATCGTGAAGCGGGCGCCCTGGGTGGACGTCGTCTTCGGCACGCACAACATCGGCAAGCTGCCCGTCCTGCTGGAACGCGCGCGCGTGCAGGAAGAGGCACAGGTCGAGATCGCCGAGTCGCTGGAGGCGTTCCCCTCCACGCTGCCGACGCGCCGCGAGAGCGCGTACGCGGCATGGGTGTCGATCTCCGTCGGCTGCAACAACACCTGCACCTTCTGCATCGTCCCGGCGCTGCGCGGCAAGGAGAAGGACCGCCGTCCCGGCGACATCCTCGCCGAGGTCGAGGCCCTGGTCGCCGAGGGCGTCTCCGAAATCACACTGCTCGGCCAGAACGTCAACGCCTATGGCTCCGACATCGGTGACCGTGAGGCCTTCAGCAAGTTGCTGCGCGCCTGCGGCAAGGTCGAGGGCCTGGAGCGCGTCCGCTTCACCTCGCCGCACCCGCGTGACTTCACGGACGACGTCATCGCCGCGATGGCCGAGACGCCGAACGCCATGCCGCAGCTGCACATGCCGCTCCAGTCCGGCTCGGACACGGTCCTGAAGGCGATGCGCCGCTCGTACCGCCAGGAGCGCTACCTCGGCATCATCGAGAAGGTCCGCGACGCCATCCCGCACGCGGCGATCACCACTGACATCATCGTGGGCTTCCCCGGCGAGACCGAGGAGGACTTCGAGCAGACCCTGCACGTGGTGCGCGAGGCCCGGTTCGCACAGGCGTTCACGTTCCAGTACTCCAAGCGGCCCGGCACCCCAGCCGCCGAGATGGACGGGCAGATCCCCAAGGAGGTCGTCCAGGCGCGCTACGAGCGTCTCGTCGCCCTCCAGGAGGAGATCTCCTGGGACGAGAACAAGAAGCAGGTCGGCCGCACCCTGGAGTTGATGGTCGCCGAGGGCGAGGGCCGCAAGGACGGCGCCACCCACCGCCTCTCGGGCCGCGCCCCCGACAACCGCCTGGTCCACTTCACGAAGCCGGACGAGGAGGTGCGGCCCGGCGACGTGGTCACGGTCGAGGTGACGTACGCAGCCCCGCACCACCTCCTCGCCGAGGGCCCCGTTCTCGCCGTGCGCCGCACGCGCGCGGGCGACGCCTGGGAGAAGCGGAACGCGGCGGAGGCCACCAAGCCGGCGGGTGTGCTGCTCGGCCTGCCGACGGTGGGCGTCCCGGAGCCACTGCCGGTGGCTTCGGGTGGCGGGTGCGGCCGAGACTGAGGCCCGGCGGCTGGGACCGACTCGGGCCACGGTCGGCTGGGATCGACTGGGGCGGCTGAGGCCGGGGGGACGACCTGAGCGGCCGCGGCCCGGGCGATGATCCTGGGCCGCTCAGGACGCGGCGACCGCGGACGTGGAGCCTCTGGCCGGGCGGCCGAGATGAGGCCGAGCGCCGCTGAGGGCACGGCGGCTGAGGTGTGGTGACCGGGGATGCCGAGACCTTGGGCCGGGCGATCGAGGGCGCGTCGGCTGAAGGCGCGGCGACCGAGGGCGCGGTGACTCGGGCCGGAGCGCCGGCCGGTGGGGCCGGCGGGGTTACGCTGCCGATCATGCTTGTCGCCGCCGCAGTGTGCCCCTGCCCGCCGCTTCTCGTACCCGCGGTCGCCGCGGGTGCCGCTCCTGAGCTGGACGCCGCCCGTACCGCGTGCACCGACGCGCTGGGCGTGCTCGCCGCCGCCCGGCCCGACCGGCTGATCGTCGTCGGGCCCACCCGTCGGGGCGGGACCGAGTCGTACCCGGAGGGCGCGCACGGCTCGTTCCGCGGCTTCGGTGTCGACGTCGGTGTGCGACTGGGCCGGACCGGAGCGACCGACGGGACCGAGGCGGCCGTCCCGGGGACGCTGCCGCCGTCGCTCGCGGTCGCCGCGTGGCTGCTGGGACGGACCGGCTGGTCGGCCACGCCGATCGAGGGACTCGCCGTGGGGGAATCTTTCGCGCCCGAGCGGTGCAGGAACATCGGCAGGGAGGTCGCCGCCGGGACCGAGCGGGTCGCGCTGCTGGTGATGGGTGACGCGAGCGCGTGCCGCACGCTGAAGGCGCCGGGATATCTCGACGAGCGGGCGGAGCCGTTCGACGCGGCGGTGGGGCGTGCGCTGGGATCGGCCGACCTCGCGGCCCTTGAGGCGCTGGACGTGGAGTTGGCGCGCCGACTGATGGTGTCGGGGCGTGCGCCCTGGCAGGTGCTCGCGGGCGCCGCCGAGGACGCCGGCCTCGGCGGCGCCCTCCTGTACGAGGACGCGCCTTACGGGGTGGGGTACGTGGTGGCGTCCTGGTCGTAGGGGGGCGCGCTGGGAACGGGGACGGCCGACGGTAGGGGGGGCGGGCAGGGACGCTGGTGGGCACCGCCCGGCGTGGAACGGCTGGTGGGCAGCGCCCCGCGTGGAACGGCTGACGGGCAGCGCCCCACAGGTAGTCGCTGACGTGCGGCCGCCGACAGCGAAGGGCTGACGGGCAGCGCCCTACTGCAATCCGGGCAGCGCCCTGGGGGAACCGGGCGGCTTTCTACGGAACAGGTGCGCGGCGATGGGCCGGCGCATACGGCGGACGGCCGGGAGCGTCTCGCTCCGCGGCCGCCCGTCGTGCCGTATGCCCTGGTCCGCGCTGACCGCCGACTGCTCCGCCACCTCACTCAGCTTTCGGCGCTGACGTCGGCGTCGTCGCCTGTTCAGGAGGTCGGCGGCGGGCCGCTCGGCGGCGTGGTGGTGCCGCCTCCCGTGTCCCTGTCGTCCTTGTGCGCGAGCCGGTCCATGGCGCCCTTGGCCTTGTCGGTGCCCGTATGGATCTTGTCGCTGTACTTGCCCTTGGTCCGGTCGTCGACGGCCTTGGCGGCCTTGTCGATGCCGTGCTCTATCTTGCCCCCGTGCTGCTGCGCGAGGTCGGAGACCTTGCCCTTGGCCGGGCCCAGCCTGGCCTTCAGATTGTGGAAAAGACCCATGGGTTCACCTTCCCTCGCGGGACCGTCACGTCCGGGCGCCCTCGTCGGCCTCGCTGTCGGCCGCCTTGCCGGGAGACTGCTGCTGCGGGATCTCGACGGCCTCCGAAGCGTCGCCCTCGTCATCCTTCTTCGCCGCGGGCGGCTCCGTCGCGGCCCCGGCTTCGGTTTCGTCGGATGCCTTGGCTTCCGTCACCTCATCCGCCTCAGGCCCGGCCGACGGCTGCTCGGTCCGTGCCTCGGCGGCCGACGTCTCCTCCGTGGTCTTCGACCTGCCGAAAAGTCGCGCAAAAACGCCCATATCAACTCCATACGTTACTCGCGCGGGCTGAATCCCGCGTCGCCATGGGGCCCCTGTCCGGGCGAAGCCGAGGAGGCCGGGAAGCGTCCGTGTATCGCCCGGATCGCCGCCTCCCTGAACTGGCGGCGTGAACCCCCGCAACGGGCAACGACTCCGGGTTGCCCCCGTCACGTAACTCGTTCGAGGGTGGGGTGAGAGGTTTGCGAGACTGGTGCGGTGAGCAGCGCACTTCCCACCCCCCGAGTCATCGCCGTCGTCGGACCGACCGCGGCCGGAAAGTCCGATCTGGGCGTCCACCTCGCCCAGCAGCTCGGTGGGGAGGTCGTCAACGCCGACTCCATGCAGCTCTACCGGGGGATGGACATCGGCACCGCCAAGCTGACGCCCGAGGAGCGCGGCGGCATCCCGCACCACCTGCTGGACATCTGGGACGTCACGGTCACGGCCTCCGTCGCGGAGTACCAGCGGCTCGCCCGGGAGCACATCGACGCCCTGCTCGCCGACGGACGCTGGCCCGTCCTCGTCGGCGGCTCGGGTCTGTACATCCGTGGGGCAGTCGACAACCTGGAGTTCCCGGGGACGGACCCCGAGGTCAGGGCCCGGCTGGAGGAGGAGCTCGCGCTGCGCGGCTCCGGCGCGCTGCACGCCCGACTCGCCGCCGCCGACCCCGACGCCGCGCGCGCGATCCTGCCGAGCAACGGCCGCCGTATCGTCCGGGCGCTGGAAGTGATCGAGATCACTGGGATGCCCTTCACGGCCAACCTCCCGGGTCACGACTCGGTGTACGACACCGTCCAGATCGGCGTCGACGTGGCGCGTCCCGAGCTCGACGAGCGCATCGCACTCCGGGTCGACCGGATGTGGGACACCGGGCTCGTCGACGAAGTGCGCGCACTGGAGGCGCAGGGCTTGCGCCAGGGGCGTACGGCGTCGCGCGCACTCGGCTACCAGCAGGTGCTCGCGGCGCTGACCGGTGAATGCACGATGGAGGAGGCACGGGCCGAGACCGTCCGGGCCACCAAACGCTTCGCGCGCCGCCAGGATTCGTGGTTCAGGCGCGACCCCCGGGTGCATTGGCTCAGTGGGGCCGCGGCGGACCGCGGGGAACTTCCGCGGCGGGCTCTGGCGTTGGTCGGACGACCGGTCACAGCCTGATCACGTGATGGCATCGGGACGCTCCGGCCGTCATCCGGGCCTCCGGCGCCGTGCCATCATCGAGCTTCGATCGACCAAGTGGAGTCCTAGTTGGGAGGGCGCGTGGCGATGGAGGCCGGCCCTCGCAACACGGCACAAGGCGCCGAGCACGCCACCACCGGGAGTGGTGAAGCGGAGCGGGACGACGACGGTCGTCCCGGCGCCGATGTGGAGGGACTGACCGCCGGCGGGGATGCCCGTCTCGGCGCCGACACGGAGGGGCCGACCGGCCCCGGCGGTGAGAATCCCCTCGGCCCCGACGGGGACGTCCGTCTCGCTGCGGACGGGCTCGACGAGAGTCCGGACGGTGTGACCCACGACGGCCCCGAGCCGGACGAGCTGTTCGTGAGCGGTCCCGAGGTCGAGGTCGAGCTGCGCCCGCAGCGCCGGCTGCGCCTGTGGCAGCTCGCGCCGATCGTGGGTCTGGCCGCGATGGGCTCTCTGATGTTCGCGTTCCCGCTCGCCTTCGACTTCGGCGACAGCGGCGCCGTGATCGCCATGCTGGGGCTGCTGATCTGCTCCTGCGCGGCCGGCTGGGGCATGATGGCCGCCCGCAAGGTCGGCCACACCTGGCCGGGGCTGCCGCAGCGCGGCTCCGGGCGGAGGCCGGACTGGCGGGTGGTGCTCGCGTACGTGGTCGTGGTCGCCGCGGTGGTGGTGCTCGCGGTGTGGCGGGTGGCCCGCCTGCGCTGAGCGGCTGCTCACCGTAGGGCGGGTCGATCCCTGACCGGAACGGCCGGCTGCGCTGAGTCTCGGGGTGGGACGGGTGGGTCACGGCGCCGAGGCCCTGGCTGGGACGACGCCCCGGGCGCGACCGAGTGTCGTGGTCACCCCGTACGATCGAGGAATGAGCACGCGGATCGCCTTCCTCAAGGGGCACGGCACCGAGAACGACTTCGTGATCGTCCCGGACCCCGAGAACGCCATCGACCTGCCCCCTGTCGCCGTCGCCGCCCTGTGCGACCGCCGCGCGGGCATCGGCGGCGACGGCCTGCTGCACGTCGTGCGGTCCGCGGCGCATCCCGAGGCCGAGGAGATGGCGGCCGAGGCGGAGTGGTTCATGGACTACCGCAACGGCGACGGCTCGATCGCGGAGATGTGCGGAAACGGCGTGCGCGTGTTCGCGCGCTACCTCCAGCGCGCCGGGCACGTCACCGAAGGTGACATCGCCGTCGCCACGCGCGGGGGCGTGAAGACCGTGCACCTCGCCAAGGACGGCGACGTCACCGTCGGCATGGGTAGCGCGCGGCTCCCGGAGGGCGACGTCACCGTGAGTGTCGGCGAGCGCAGCTGGCCCGCGCGGAACGTGAACATGGGCAATCCGCACGCCGTGGCGTTCGTGGACGACCTCACGGACGCCGGCGACCTGTACACCCCGCCGCCGTTCAGCCCGGCCGTGGCCTACCCGGACGGCGTCAACGTCGAGTTCGTCGTCGACCGCGGCCCCCGGCACGTCGCCATGCGCGTGCACGAGCGAGGCTCCGGCGAGACCCGCTCCTGTGGCACGGGCGCGTGCGCCGTCGCCGTGGCCGCCGCCCGCCGCGACGGCGCCGACCCCGCCGTCACCGGGACTCCCGTGACGTACACCGTGGACGTCCCCGGCGGACGTCTGGTCATCACCGAACGGCCGGACGGCGAGATCGAGATGACCGGCCCCGCGGTGATCGTCGCCGAGGGCGAGATCGACGCGGAGTGGCTCGCGGGTTCGGCGGGCTGACGGAGCATCCGCTTGCGGGGGCTCGGAACGCTCACCTCCGAGATCGGCTGACACCCCGCCAGGATGCGGTCGGCGTACGGCCGACAGTGGCGAAAACACCGTGCGGACGTTCGACACCTGGCAGCCCAGTTCATGCCGTGCTCGGTCATAAACCTCCAAACCATCGCTCGAATGGGTGATCCGTTTCACGCTGGGCGAGAGGCGGTCAGGTGGGCGTGGTCGGCTCGATAGCATCAAGCACCGGCCCGGACGGGGGAGATGTCCGCCACCCCTGAGCCGTGTCCGCCATGGGGCACCCCGTTCGCCGGTCCATGCAGCCGGAGGTGCCCATGAGTGCGGAGGCCACGAACCCCGCGAGCCCAGGTGCTGTGGCGGGCCCGATGACAGGCGCCGTGCCCTCGCCGGCGCCGCGCAGAAGGTCGCTCCCGCGACTGGACCTGCGCCGCCTGGGCCGCGCCGCCCTGCTGGGGTCCGCCACCCGTGACCGGCTGCCCGACGCCATCGGCCACGTCGTCGAGGCGCATCGCGCCCACCACCCCGACGCCGACATCGAACCGCTGCGCCGCGCCTACGTCCTGGCCGAGTCCTCGCACCGGGGCCAGATGCGCAAGAGCGGCGAGCCGTACATCACGCACCCGCTCGCCGTCACCCTGATCCTCGCCGAACTCGGCGCCGAGACCACCACCTTGACGGCCTCTCTGCTGCACGACACCGTCGAGGACACCGACGTGACCCTCGCTCAGGTGCGCGAGCAGTTCGGCGAGGAGGTCCGCTACCTCGTCGACGGCGTCACGAAACTGGAGAAGGTCGACTACGGCGCCGCCGCCGAGCCCGAGACCTTCCGCAAGATGCTCGTCGCCACCGGCAGCGACGTCCGGGTGATGTCGATCAAACTCGCCGACCGGCTCCACAACATGCGCACCCTCGGTGTGATGCGCCCCGAGAAACAGGCCCGGATCGCCAAGGTCACCCGCGACGTCCTGATCCCGCTCGCCGAACGCCTCGGCGTCCAGGCCCTCAAGACCGAACTGGAGGACCTGGTCTTCGCGATCCTCCACCCCGAGGAGTACGAGCACACCCGCGCGTTGATCGTCGAGAACGCGGCCCGCTGCGACGACCCGCTCGCCGAGATCGCCGCAGAGATGCGCACCGTGCTGAACGAGGCCGACATCGCCTCCGAAGTCCTCATCCGTCCTCGGCACTTCGTCTCCCTGCACCGCGTCTCGCGCAAGCGCGGCCGGCTGCGCGGCTGCGACTTCGGCCGGCTCCTGGTGCTGGTGAACGAGGACGCGGACTGTTACGGCGTCCTCGGTGAACTGCACACCTGCATGAAGCCCGTCGTCTCGGAGTTCAAGGACTTCATCGCCGTACCGAAGTTCAACCTCTACCAGTCCCTGCACACCGCCCTCGCCCGCGCGGACGGCCAGGTCGCCGAGGTACTCATCCGTACCCACCAGATGCACAAGGTCGCGGAGGCAGGTGTCATCGCGCTCGGCAACCCCTATGCGCCGCCCGCCTCCTCCGAGGACCCGGCCGACGGCGAGCGCGCCGACCCCACCCGCCCCGGCTGGCTCTCCCGCCTCCTCGAATGGCAGCGGGCCGCACCCGATCCCGACACCTTCTGGTCCACCCTGCGGGAGGACCTCGCCCAGGACCGCGAGATCACGGTCTTCCGCCCCGACGGCGGCACCCTCGGCCTGCCCGAGGGCGCGTCCTGCGTGGACGCCGCGTACGCGCAGTACGGCGAGGACGCGCACGCGTGCATCGGGGCGCGTGTGAACGGCCGCCTGGCGACGCTGAGCACGGTCCTGCGGGACGGCGACACGGTCCAGCTCCTCATGGGCCAGGACCCGGCCTCCGAGCCCTCCAGGGAGTGGCTGGACCACGCCCACACACCGGCTGCCCGCATTGCCATCCAGCGGTGGCTGACCGCGCATCCGGCGCCCCCGGAGGCGGGCCGGGCGGGGGCCGCGGAGACGAGCCGCGAGAGCCCCGCCGAGGACTCCGCCACACCTCCCCCCTCGTCCACTTCGGCCACTGGTGCCGCTGCGGCCTCGGGAGCCCCCCTGACCCCGGCGGCCCCTGGCAGGTCGAGGACTTCGCGAGCCATCGGAGGGGCGGAAGCGTCCGCCTCCCCCGAAGCCGTGGTCGCCGACCGCCCGGGCGCGAGCATCCGGCTCGCCCGCTGCTGCACCCCCGTACCACCCGACGAGGTCACCGGCTTCGCCGTGCGCGGGGGAGTCGTGACCGTCCACCGCGTCGAGTGCGCGGCGGTGGCGCGGATGAAGGGAACGGGGCGCGCGGAGGTGGACGTGAGCTGGGGGGAGAGCGCGGAGTGCCGGGTGACGCTGATCGCTGAATCGTTCGGCCGCCCGCACCTGCTCGCCGACCTGACCGAGGCCATCGCCCTGGAGGGCGCCGAGATCGTCTCGGCCACCGTCGAACCCCCCACCCAGCAGCGCGTCCGCCACACGTACACCCTCCAACTGACCGACGCCGCCCACCTGCCCGCCCTGATGCGCGCGATGCGCAACGTGGCAGGGGTGTACGACGTGAGCCGGGCACAGCACCACGTGCCGACGTGGTGAGACGCGGCGCCAGGCCCTGACCACCACGCCCCGCGTGTGTGGGGGCGCCCGCCGGGCCCACCCGCCCTCCAACTGGGCGCCTTGGTCCCCGCCCGCACCCCGTTCGGGTGCGCCCGGCGCGCGCCGTCGTGGTGTCGCGCGCGTGCGCTGATAGCCGTAGCCCATGCTGCTCACCCCCCGTGACAGGGCTCCCCGGCCCGCCACCGACGGCGCCCGAGCCCGCACCGACGCCCCCAGGATCAACCGTCGGCTGAAGGCGGCCCTGGTCGCCTCCGCCGCCTCCGTCTGTCTCGTCGCCGCGAGCGCCTCGCCCATCCCGCTGGGCGTCGGCGACCGCCTCTTCCCGTACCTCGGCAACCCGGGGTACGACGTGGCGGCGTACGACCTGTCCCTCACGTATCCCGGCAGCAACGACAAGCCGCTCCAGGCCGTGACCACCATCGACGCCCGGACGACCGCCCCCCTCTCGCGCGTCAACCTCGACTTCGCGCGCGGCAAGGTCTCCTCCGTGGAGATCGACGGTGAGCCGGCGTCGTTCGCCGCGGCCGACGAGGACCTGGTGATCACGCCGGACGAGGCGCTGCCCCAGGGGCAGCGGATGCGCATCACCGTGCGGCACACCAGCGACCCCATGCCCGCGGGCGGCCGGGAGGGAGGCTGGGTCCGTACCTCCGACGGCCTCGCGATGGCCAACCAGGCCGACGCCGCCCACCTGGTGTTCCCGTGCAACGACCACCCCTCCGACAAGGCCGGCTTCACCTTCCGGATCACCGCCCCCGAGGGCTTCACGGCCGTCGCCAACGGTCTCCAGGCCGACGTGCGGCGCTCCGGGACCGCGACGCGGTGGACGTATCGCACGCAGCACCCCATGGCCACCGAGCTCGCCCAGGTCTCCATCGGCCGCTCCACGGTGGTACGCCGCACAGGGCCGCACGCGCTCCCCGTGAGGGATGTCGTCCCGACCCGGCACAGGACGGCGCTGGAGCCGTGGCTCGCCAAGACGCCCGACCAGATCGCCTGGATGGAGGGCAAGATCGGGCGGTACCCCCTGGAGACGTACGGACTGCTCGTCGCTGACGCCTCCACCGGCTTCGAACTGGAGACGCAGACCCTCTCCCTCTTCGAGAGGGAACTCTTCACCGACCCGGCCTTCCCCGAGTGGTACGTCGACTCGGTCATGGTCCACGAACTGGCACACCAGTGGTTCGGCAACAGCGTCAGCCCCCGCACGTGGTCCGACTTGTGGCTCAACGAGGGACACGCGACCTGGTACGAGGCGCTGTACGCACAGGAGAAGTCGAACCGGCCCCTGGAGTCGCGGATGCGCGCCGCGTACGGCGCCTCCGACCGCTGGCGCGCCGCCGGCGGTCCGCCCGCGGCACCCAAGGTGCCCGAGGCCGACAGCCGCCTGGGCATCTTCCGCCCCAACGTCTACGACGGCGCCGCCCTGGTCCTGTACGCCCTCCGCCAGGAGATCGGACGGCGGGTCTTCGAGGGCCTGGAAAGGGCCTGGGTGAGCCAGTACCGGGACGGCACGGCGACCACCGCCGACTTCATCTCCCTGGCCTCCCAGCTGTCCGGACGCGACCTGAGCGGCTTCTTCCAGGCGTGGCTGTACGGCGAGAAGACCCCGCCGATGCCGGGCCACCCGGACTGGAAGCCGGTGGCGGCCCGCCAGTCGCCCGAGAAGCCCTCCACGCCCAAGGTCACGGCGCCCAGGAAGGGGGCGGTGAAGAGGGCGGCGGAATAACACGGTGACGAGACGGGGCGTTGCGTGCGACCATTTTCAGGTCGGCGGCACAGGCGACGGGAATCTCCCGGGACCCTTGTGCGTTGAATGCGGTGACGGGCCGGCTACGCACAGAGGTCCGAGAAGCTTCGCTCGCGGCGCCCCGTAGCCGCGCCAAGGAATCCCCAACGACGTAAGGACCCAATGACCTCCTCTTCTTCCCCTTCCCAGGACACCAAGCGCCTCGCGCAGGACTATCCCGAAGGTCTTCGGGCCGATGCCCTGATGGAAGAGGACGTCGCCTGGAGCCACGAGATCGACGGAGAGCGGGACGGCGACCAGCTCGACCGCTCCGAGCGCGCGGCCCTGCGCCGCGTCGCGGGCCTCTCCACCGAGCTCGAGGACGTCACCGAGGTCGAGTACCGCCAGCTCCGTCTGGAGCGGGTCGTCCTCGTCGGTGTCTGGACCTCGGGGACCGTGCAGGACGCGGACAACTCCCTCGCGGAGCTCGCCGCCCTCGCGGAGACCGCGGGCGCGCTCGTGCTCGACGGTGTGATCCAGCGCCGCGACAAGCCCGACGCCGCGACCTACATCGGTTCCGGCAAGGCCCAGGAGCTGCGCGACATCGTGGTCGACATGGGCGCGGACACCGTCATCTGCGACGGTGAGCTCAGCCCCGGCCAGCTGATCCACCTCGAGGACGTCGTCAAGGTCAAGGTCATCGACCGTACGGCGCTCATCCTGGACATCTTCGCCCAGCACGCCAAGTCCCGAGAAGGCAAGGCGCAGGTCGCGCTCGCGCAGATGCAGTACATGCTGCCGAGGCTGCGAGGCTGGGGTCAGTCGCTGTCCCGTCAGATGGGCGGCGGCAAGGGCGGCGGCCTCGCCACCCGTGGTCCCGGTGAGACCAAGATCGAGACGGACCGGCGCCGGATCCGCGAGAAGATGGCGAAGATGCGCCGGGAGATCGCGGAGATGAAGACCGGCCGCGACATCAAGCGCCAGGAGCGCAAGCGCCACAAGGTGCCGTCCGTCGCCATCGCCGGCTACACCAACGCGGGCAAGTCCTCCCTGCTCAACCGCCTCACAGGCGCCGGCGTCCTGGTCGAGAACGCCCTGTTCGCGACGCTGGACCCGACCGTCCGCCGGGCCGAGACCCCGAGCGGTCGGCTGTACACGCTGGCCGACACCGTCGGCTTCGTCCGGCACCTGCCGCACCACCTGGTCGAGGCGTTCCGCTCCACGATGGAGGAGGTCGGCGAGTCCGACCTGATCCTGCACGTGGTCGACGGTTCGCACCCGGCCCCGGAGGAGCAGCTGGCCGCCGTGCGCGAGGTGATCCGGGACGTCGGCGCCACCGACGTACCCGAGATCGTCGTGGTCAACAAGGCCGACGCTGCCGACCCGCTGGTCCTCCAGCGGCTGATGCGGATCGAGAAGCGCTCCATCGCCGTCTCGGCCCGCACCGGTCAGGGCATCGACGAGCTGCTCGCGCTGATCGACAACGAGCTGCCCCGCCCGTCCGTCGAGGTCGAGGCGCTCGTGCCCTACACCCAGGGCAAGCTGGTCGCCCGCGCCCACGACGAGGGCGATGTGATCTCCGAGGAGCACACCCCGGAGGGCACCCTGCTCAAGGTCCGGGTGCACGAGGAACTCGCGGCGGAACTCACGCCGTACGTTCCGGCGCCGGCCGCCTAGCAGTCCTGGTAGTCCAGACGAGAAAAGGCCCGCCCCTGGTGTGAGGGGCGGGCCTTCGTCATCGGCGCGTCACCGACCACCGAGCGTCCGGCTCATGCTCTCGTACAGCGCTCTCGCGTCCTGCCCCAGCTGCGGACCCGCCGGCCAGGTGCTGTCGAGCGGGCCGATCGACGTGTTGGAGACCAGCCTGGTCTCGCCGTCCACCACCCGGAACCAGCCGCCGCCCGACGAACCGCCCGTCATGGTGAAGCCGACCCGGTACATCGTCGGCAGCGCCGGGCTGAGCGAGAACCGCCCCGGCCGCTCGACGCACCTGAACATCCGCAGCCCGTTGTACGGCGGCCCCGCCGGATACCCCACGCACCCATCTCGCCGGCCTGCGCCGCGGAGGTGCCGAGAAGTCCACCTCCAGCGCCGCGCCGACCGTCTCCCCAAGGGACCTGGCGCCCTGCTCAGGCTGCACATGGAGCACGGCGTAGTCGTACGCCGCCCCCGCACCGCCGGTCCTACGGCACCGTCACTGGCCCGCGAACTTCCCGCTCACGGCCTCGAACACGCCCTTGGCCTCGTCACCGAGCCGCGGCCCCGCCAGCCAGCCCGCAGTGACCGGTCCGATCGAGGTGTTGGACACCAGCGCCGGCTTCCCGTCCGACCCCGTCGAGACCCAGCCACCGCCGGACGAGCCGCCGGTCATCGTGCAGCCGATCCGGTACATCGTCGGGTCCGACGCGTGGATCGACAGACGTCCCGGCTTGTCCTCGCACTGGTACAGCTTCTGCCCGTCGTACGGCGGCGCCGCCGGGTAGCCCGTCGCCGTCATGCTCTCCATCTCGGGCACCGCCGGAGCGGCGAATTCGACCGGCACCGCCGACCCCACCATCTCCTCCAGCGACTTGCCGCCACTGCCGTCCTCCGGCGTCACATGGAGCACGGCGAAGTCGTACGCCGCTCCCTCGCCGCCGGTCGCACTGCCCTGCTCGATCCACTGGTCCGAGGTCTGCACCCAGTCGCCCCACCAGACGCCGTACGGAGCGACCTCCTCCTTCGTGGCGTTCTGCAGCTCCGCCGCCGACAGGCCCGCGTCGTTGTACGACGGCACGAACGCGATGTTGCGGTACCAGCCCCCGCTCTTGCCCGCGTGCACACAGTGCCCGGCCGTCCACACGAGGTTCGACCTGCCCGGGTTGGCCGGGTCCTTCACGACCGTTCCCGAGCAGACCATCGTGCCCTCGGGGGAGTCGAAGAGCACCTTGCCCGCCTCGGGAGCGTTGGCGTGGTACGACGCCGGCACGGCCTCCGCCTCCACCGGCTCGGGCGTCGGGTCGGTCACACCCTGGTCCCCGGAGATGTCACCCTCGTCGACGGCCTGGTCCGGCTCCTGGGCCTCCCGCATCCGGTCCGGGTCCCACAGGTCCTCGATGATCGGGTTGATGTAGTCCTCGGCCTCGCGCAGCCAGTCGTCCTTGTCCCAGTTCTTCCAGGCGCCGTTCCGCCAGTTGTCCAGGTCGATCCCGTGCTCTTTGAGCTGGTCCTTGATGTCGTCCGGGATCTTGAACTCGCCGTCGCCCTGCGTACTCGCGGAGGCCGAGGCCTTGGCATCCACCGCGGAGTCACCCGAGTCACACGCGGTGACGGTGAGCGCCAGCACGGAAGCCAGCGCGACAGCGGCCAGCACCGGGGAGGTTCTGCGACGCGCGTGCCTGTCCCGGCGAGCGGTGAACGACGGCGGTATGGATCGCATGGTGTTACTCCCCCTGGTGGTGAAAGGACTCGGCGCCGCGGCCGCGATCCCGGCCGAACTCACCTCGGTTCAGGCCGATCTCACGGCTGTCTGGGAATGGCACCCCACACTATGCGCTCGCTGTGGGGGACTTCCGACGGAACGGCAACGGTTCCGTCACGGCAAGGATCTTGAAGCAACCCGTAACCCGGTGGCGGGACCGCGGTTGGTAGCGATGGGGTCGGGGATTGGGGCCGGTCCTGTGTGCCCGTGTACCGCGTGCGTTGCCTCGGGAGGTGTGCCGTCGACAGTGACTGTTCCGTGGTGCGGCCTGGACGCGAGTCCTTCAACGGGCGCGCCGTCCGGGTTTGGTGACCGGGTGGCCGTGTGGGGTGTCGCGCCGGACCGCGAGGCCGTGAACGCCGGGCAGCCGAGCGGCATTCGGACGCGTGCCGTTCGTCCGGCCGGTGAGTGAGGGCGCGGACCTCGCCGGCGGGGATGACCGGCCGTATGCGGAGAGTGCGAGACCAACTTGTCGCCACACAGCGACGGGAGGGTGCCTCAGAACGGGAGGACAGAAAGCCGTGGCAGTGACCGAGAGGATCCCGCGCCGGCAGCCGGCACGCGAGCCGGCAGCGCGGACCTACCCGCGCGCCCTGCCGATCGTGCCGGTGCGCGCCCGCGGTCTGACCGTCGAGGGCGCGGACGGACGCCGCTACCTGGACTGCCTCGCGGGCGCCGGCACCCTCGCCCTCGGCCACAACCACCCCGTCGTACTCCAAGCGATCCGCAAGGTCCTCGACTCGGGCGCCCCCCTCAACGTCCCCGACCTGGCCACACCCGGTGAGGACGCCTTCGTCACGGAACTGAAGCGCACCCTGCCGCCCGGGCTCGCCGAGCACGCCGGCGTGCAGTTCTGCGGCCCGTCGCCAACGGAAGCGGTCGAGACCGCCATCGCGCTCGTACGCGCCGCGACCGGACGCTCCGGCATCGTCGCCTTGTCGAGCACCGAGCACAGGACGCCGTCGGCCATGACGGGGACATCCGGCAAGTGCCCCCCGTCTCCCGATGCCTGCCGGCCCTCTCCGCCCGCCCCTCGCCGTGCTTTCGGGACCGCCGACGCCGACGGCACCGAACTGGCAGCCCGCTGGACCGAGGCGGCCCTCGCGCCCTCGCCCGGGGTGAGCGGCCCCGCGGGAATGCTCGTCGAACCCGTCCACGGCGACTGCGGAGTGATCCCCGCGCCCGACGCCTGGATGCGAGCGACACGGCAGCTCGCCGCCGCCCGCTCCATCCCCCTGGTCGTCGACGAGACGCGGACGGGCGTGGGCAGGACCGGTGCCTTCTGGGCCGTCGAGCACAGTGGGGTGACGCCCGACGTGATGATCCTTTCCGAGGCCATCGGCGGCAGTCTTCCGCTGTCCGCGGTGATCCACCACAGCGACCTCGCGCTCGGCCGACCCATCGCGCCGGCCGGCCCCTTCCGCGGCAACCAACTCGCTCTCGCCGCAGGCACCGCGACTCTTGCCCACGTCCGCGAGCACCGCCTCGCCGAGCGAGCAGCGGCCATCGGCTCCCAGATGCTGTCCCGACTCGGTCTGCTGGCGGGCGAGTTCTCCTGTATCGGCGAGGTGCGCGGACGGGGGCTGATGATCGGCGTCGAGATGGTGGGGGGTCCGGAAGCGGTGCATGCCCGTGCCGTGGGGGATGACGCCGGAACGCCGGGGCTCGACACCGTGGTCGATCCCCCACCGAACCTGGAGGCTGGCACCCACCGCGGGTATCCCACAGCCCCCGGCTTCGCCGCCACCGTTCAGCGGGAGTGCCTCCGGCGTGGTCTGATCGTCGGAATCGCCCCTCGCCAGCCGAACGTCGTACGGCTGCTCCCACCGCTCATCATCAGCGACGAACAGGCCTCCGCTGTACTCGACCGCCTGGCCGACGCCCTGGCGGCGGCGTCCCGAACACGCCCAGGTGAGGGCGCCCGCCCGCCGCGCCGCTCGGATCGCCGTCCCTACGGCCACGCCAAGATGGGCGGGGACCCTGATTGCGGCGGCCACGCCGACGGGGGCGGCCAAGGCGGAATCGGCGGTCAAGCCGGAAACGGCGGCGACGCGCACTGCGGCGGCCGCACCGACGGGGGTGGCCATGCCCGCAAGGACGGCCACGGCAACGGGGGCGGCCATGCCGGAAAGGACGGCCACTGCCACGGCGACGGCCACGCTCACCGCGCCGACCCCGCTGCCAACGCCGTTTCCGACGCCCGCGTCGACATCACCCGCGTCGACCACGTCGATCGCACCGCCCGCCTCGACCGTTCGCGATAGCGGGAGCGCGGATGCAGATCTCCCCCACACGCCACGACGCGCGCTGTCGTCGGAGCCCGATCGACCCCCCGAGGAACCGCCTTGACCACCGCCCCCACACCTGACGGCCGTCTCCGCACCCCCGCGCAACGCCGCTGCGGGTCCGAGACCACACCCGTGCCCACGACCGCGACCGTCCCGGCACAGCAGTGCCCTTGGCTGGAGGCGGAGGGCCTGAACGGCACCGCCACCGACGTCCTGGATCACGCCGACGCCCACGCCGCGGCCGAGGCCGCCGCCGTGGAGAACCTGCTGCGCTGCTGGGTACGCGAGACCGACCTCCCGGCCCCTGACCATGGCACCCTCCACATCCCACTCCCCTCCAGCGGCACCGCTCTGCTGATCCCTGTGCACTATTGGTCACGCACGGGCTGGCACCGCTTCGGCCTACCCCATCTGGTCAACGCACCGGAGGCAGCCCCACCCCTCGACGCGGTCACCGTCGCCGCACTGCTAGCCCGGGAGACGCCTGGGAGCCTGGACGCGAACGCGCCCGGACGCCGCGAAGGCACCGACCTCGTCGCGCGCGTCGCCGACTCCGTCCGCCGCGTCGCGACCTTCATCGGCGAGCGCAGACAACTCCACGCGGACCAAGCAGCGGATCTCTTCCTGGCAGCCGAGCAGGCGCTGCTGCTCGGGCACCCCCTGCACCCGACCCCGAAGAGCCGCGAAGGCATCACCGAGACCGAAGCGCGCCGCTGGTCACCCGAGTTGCGCGGTTCCTTTCCCCTGCACTGGATGGCTGTAGACCCCTCCGTACTCGCCACCGACTCCGCCTGGACGGAACGCGGCCGCGCCGTGCCCGCAGCCCGGCTCACCGCCCACCTGGCCGGCGTCGACCTGCCCCTGCCCGACGGCTGCACCGCCCTTCCCCTGCACCCCTGGCAGATGCGCGAACTCCGGCACCGCAGCGATGTCGCCGCACTGCTCGACGCCGGACTCCTCCGAGACCTCGGGGCACACGGCCCCGCCTGGCACCCCACCTCCTCCGTCCGAACCGTCTACCGGCCCCCCGCCCCCGCCATGCTCAAGCTGTCCCTGGGCCTGCACATCACCAACTCCCGTCGCGAGAACCTCCGCAAGGAACTGCACCGCGGCGTCGAGGCCCACCGTCTGCTGCGCACCGGGCTGGCCCAGCAGTGGCAAGCCGTCCACCCCGGCTTCGACGTCGTCCGCGACCCGGCCTGGCTCGCCGTCGACGGACCGGACGGCCGACCCGTGCCCGGACTCGACGTGATGATCCGGCACAACCCGTTCGCGCCCACGGACGACGTCGCCTGCCTCGCCGGGCTCACGGCTCCCCGCCCGCACATCCAGCTGTGCCCGTCCGCCAGCCGCTCGCACCCCGAGCGCGTGCAGCACGTCGACCACCAGGTGCCCACCGACCACCCGGTGCAGACCGATCGCCTGGCGTACACCGACCACCCGCAGCGCCCCGACCGGCCGTCGCACCGGTCCCGGCTGGCCGACATCGTCACCCGGCTCGCCGGCCGGACAGGCCGTCCGCGCGCAGCCGTGTCCGCCGAGTGGTTCCTGCGCTACCTCGAACAGGTCGTCCGTCCCGTGCTCTGGCTGGACGGTGAGGCCGGGATCGCCCTGGAGGCCCACCAGCAGAACACGCTGGTCCTGCTCGACAGCGAAGGCTGGCCCGCCGGTGGCCGTTACCGCGACAACCAGGGTTTCTACTTCCGCGAGTCCCGGCGCGCGGAGCTCGCTTCCCGGCTCCCGGGCATCGGCGAGCGCAGCGACACCTTTGTGGCCGACGAGGTCGCCGACGAACGCTTCGCCTACTACATGGCGATCAACAACGTGTTCGGCCTCATCGGTGCGTTCGGATCGCAGCATCTCGCCGACGAACGGCTGCTGCTCGCTGCCTTCCGCCGCTTCCTCGAAGGCGCCGCCTCGGGTCCCGTCCGGCTGCGCACCTCGCTCCCCTCCCGCCTTCTGGACTCGCCCGTCCTGCGCTGCAAGGCCAACCTGCTGACCCGGTTGCACGGACTGGACGAACTCGCGGGCCCGGTGGACACCCAGTCCGTCTACGTCACCATCACCAACCC
Source organism: Streptomyces sp. NPDC086077 (assembly GCF_040686175.1). NCBI lineage: Bacteria > Bacillati > Actinomycetota > Actinomycetes > Kitasatosporales > Streptomycetaceae > Streptomyces > Streptomyces sp. NPDC086077. The sequence goes on from NZ_JBFBJT010000009.1 coordinate 48,353, forward strand.
CCTCCATCTCTGATCAACGCAACTGCCGCCATCCACAAGAAAAACGCCCCGACGCCGCCTTCTGAGAGGAGCCCCAAGTGCCTCCGACCGACGCGAGCACCGACGCCGCCACCGCACCCCTCACCGACGGGAGTCCCGGCCCGGGCGAGCACAAGGACCCGCCTCAGGACACCGACGCCGAGGACACGCTGGACCTGCGTCTGCCCGGCGAGTTCATCGCCTTCCTCGCCGGGCAGGAGCCCGAAGGGGACCGATCCGAGCCTGCCGCGGCACTACGCCTGACACCCGTACCGCCCGCCTCCGCAGACCTCCTCGACCAGGTCGGCGACTGGGGGCCGACCGATACACCCGCGGGCGCGTTCCAGCTCGTTCCCGTGCGCGTCGAGCGGGACCTGCCCCTCCTCGGCCGCTGGATGAAAGATCCCGCCGTTGCGACGTTCTGGGAGCTGGACGGGACCCAGGACCTGACCGAGAAGCACCTGAACGCCCAGCTGGCAGGTGACGGACGCAGCGTCCCCTGTCTCGGCGTGCTGGACGGCACCCCGATGAGCTACTGGGAGATCTATCGGGCCGACCTCGACTCGCTGGCCCGCTATTACCCGGCCCGGCCCCACGACACGGGCATCCACATCCTCATCGGCGATATCGCCAGACGAGGACAAGGGCTGGGCAGCATCCTTCTCCGATCCGTCGCGGACCTTGTCCTCGACAAACGGCCCGCCTGCGCGCGCGTCGTAGCGGAACCCGACATTCGCAACACCCCCTCCGTGGCCGCCTTCCTCAGCTCCGGTTTCCGGTTCGCCGCCGAGGCCGACCTGCCTGCCAAACGGGCCGCCCTCATGATGCGAGACCGGTCCCTGCGTCATCTGCTGTAGCGCTGTGCCACAGCGTCATCACTTTTGGTACACCGGCCGCGGCGATTCGGTTCCACTCGATTTCTTCGAGCTCGACGAAGGCGTGCGGCGACACGGTCAATCGATCTTCTGTCGCTCCGATCTGCCCAGATCCGATCTCCGGCGATCCTCACCGATCCCATGCCGTACGCAACCGATCCGCAGAGCACCCGGAACCCAGCCCACATCTCCGCCGTCACCGGACTTGATCCCACCCCCGCCCTCACCGCGATCACCCCTTTGTCAGTGCCGCGCCGTAGGGTGGTCGAGCTATGACGAAGCCCTCACTCCCCGAACTCCTGCATGCCGCCGTCACAGCCGTCGGTGGTACGGAGCGCCCCGGCCAGGTGACCATGGCCGAATCCGTCGCGGAGGCGATCGATGACGGTTCCCATCTGCTGGTCCAGGCCGGCACCGGCACCGGCAAGTCGCTGGGCTATCTGGTGCCCGCGCTCGCGCACGGCGAGCGGGTCGTCGTAGCGACCGCCACCTTGGCGCTGCAGCGCCAGCTGGTGGAGCGGGACCTGCCGCGCACGGTCGAGGCCCTGCACCCACTGCTGCGCCGCCGCCCGGAGTTCGCGATGCTGAAGGGCCGGTCGAACTACCTGTGTCTGCACCGCCTGCACGAGGGCGTGCCGCAGGACGAGGAGGAGGGTCTCTTCGACCAGTTCGAGGCGGCCGCACCCACCAGCAAGCTGGGCCAGGACCTGCTGCGGCTGCGCGACTGGTCGGACGAGACCGAGACCGGCGACCGCGACGACCTCACGCCGGGCGTGTCGGACCGCGCGTGGGCCCAGGTGTCGGTCTCGTCGCGGGAGTGCCTGGGTGCCTCGAAGTGCGCGTACGGCGCCGAGTGCTTCGCGGAGATGGCCCGGGAGCGCGCCAAGCTGTCCGACGTCGTCGTCACCAATCACGCCCTGCTCGCCATCGACGCCATCGAGGGCGCCCCGGTCCTCCCGCAGCACGAGGTGCTGATCGTGGATGAGGCGCACGAGCTGGTCTCCCGGGTCACCGGCGTCGCCACCGGTGAGCTGACCTCCGGCCAGGTCAACCGCGCCGTGCGGCGCGCCGCGAAGCTGGTCAACGAGAAGGCCGCAGACCAGCTCCAGACTGCCGCCGAGGGATTCGAGCGGCTGATGGAGCTGGCCCTGCCCGGTCGGCTCGAAGAAGTCCCGGAGGATCTCGGCTACGCGCTGACGGCACTGCGTGACGCCTGCCGTACGGTCATCTCCGCGATCGGCGCGACCCGCGAAAAGTCCGTCCAGGACGAGAACGCGGTCCGCAAGCAGGCACTGGCCTCCGTAGAGACGGTGCACGACGTGGCGGAGCGCATCACGCACGGCTCGGAGTGGGACGTCGTCTGGTACGAGCGCCACGACCGCTTCGGCGCCTCTCTCCGCGTCGCCCCCATGTCGGTCTCGGGCCTGCTCCGGGAGAAGCTCTTCGCGGACCGCTCCGTGACGCTGACCTCCGCGACCCTGAAGCTCGGCGGCGACTTCAACGGCGTCGGGGCCTCGCTCGGACTCGCCCCCGAAGGCACCGAGGGGGACGACTTCCCGCAGTGGAAGGGGGTCGACGTGGGCTCGCCGTTCGACTACCCGAGGCAGGGCATCCTCTACGTCGCCAAGCACCTGTCCCGCCCCGCGCGGGACGGCGATCGTGCGGACATGCTCGATGAGCTGACAGAGCTGATCCAGGCGGCGGGCGGGCGCACCCTCGGCCTGTTCTCCTCGATGCGGGGCGCCCAACTGGCCGCCGAGGAACTGCGCACGCGTATCCCCGAGTTCCCGATCCTCCTCCAGGGCGAGGAGACCCTCGGCGAGCTGATCAAGAACTTCGCGGCCGACCCGAAGACATGCCTCTTCGGTACGCTGTCGCTCTGGCAGGGCGTCGACGTGCCCGGCCCGAGCTGCCAGCTGGTCGTCATGGACAAGATCCCGTTCCCGCGCCCCGACGACCCGCTGATGAGCGCCCGCCAGAAGGCGGTGGAGGACGCCGGAGGCAACGGCTTCATGGCGGTGGCCGCCACCCACGCGGCCCTGTTGATGGCCCAGGGCGCCGGTCGCCTCGTACGGGCCTCGGGGGACCGCGGGGTGGTCGCCGTACTCGACCAGCGCCTGGCCACCGCTCGCTACGGGAGCTATCTGAAGGCGTCACTGCCCGACTTCTGGTTCACCACGGACCGTAATCAGGTCCGGAAGTCTCTGGCTGCCATCGACGCCGTGGCGAAGAAGGTGGAAGCAGAGCCGGCCACGTAGGCGGGGCGCGGTCGGCGCGAGGGCGCGCGGTGCGGTCGGCGAGTAGGCGGAAGTCCGGTGAAACGCGGGGCGGCCCGGCGCGCGATGCTGTCCAGGCCGCCCCGCCTCTTGTCTGCCCCCGGCCGGACTCCGGACGACCGTCGGCCTACTGGAATGCGGCCGGACGGCCTCTCGGCCCCGGCGGTAGATGCGCCGGACAGCGCAGGACCCCGGAACCGGCGCAGGGGTCCCGGGGCCCGGTCAAGGGAGGGCGGTCCTGTCAGGGCCGCCCGCAGCGGGCGTCACACCCGCCGCAGAACGGCGACCACCTTGCCGAGGATCGTCGCGTCGTCGCCCGGAATCGGCTCATAGGCGGAGTTGTGGGGCAGCAGCCAGACGTGGCCGTCCTCGCGCTTGAAGCGCTTGACGGTGGCCTCGCCGTCGAGCATCGCGGCCACGATGTCACCGTTCTCGGCGACCGGCTGGCGGCGGACGGTGACCCAGTCGCCGTCGCAGATCGCGGCCTCGATCATCGAGTCGCCGACGACCTTCAGCACGAACAGCTCACCGTCACCGACGAGCTGCCGGGGGAGCGGGAAGACGTCCTCCACCGACTCCTCGGCGAGGATCGGGCCACCGGCGGCGATGCGGCCGACCAGCGGGACGTACGACGCGGCGGGCTTGCCCGCGGTGTCCGTGGGCTGCACGGACGCGGCCTGGTCGGAGCCGCGCACCTCGTAGGCGCGCGGGCGGTGCGGGTCGCGGCGCAAGAAGCCCTTGCGCTCCAGTGCCATCAGCTGGTGCGCCACGGAGGACGTGCTGGACAGGCCGACCGCCTGGCCGATCTCGCGCATCGACGGCGGGTAGCCACGCCGCTGCACGGAGTCCCTGATGACCTCGATCACCCGGCGCTGCCGGTCGGTCAGCCCGGAGCTGTCCGCCCGGATGCCTGGAGGTCGGCCCGGCAGGGAGCGCTTTTGCCCCTCTGGGTTCGTGGCTTCGTTCATCGCATGCACCGGCTCGAGTCGGCCCTGGGAGCGGTCCTGGGCAGTGATGGTGGCACTGTCTGCGGTGGTGGTCACGTCGGCCCCTCTCGATGGTCTCCCTGCGGCACAACGGTAGTTGCTTTCGAAAGGTTGCGCCAAACACACGTTCGAGTGAAAAAGTGCGAATCACCGGACGTGATCTTGCGTCTGGGTGTAATGGCTAACGCGGAGTCCCGCGGACAAAAGCGCACATTGTTGTACCCTCCACCGCTGGGATGACCCTCGTGAAGTGCGGCCCAGTCTGCCATCCGGGGCCCCGCCGGTCGGGCACCGACCCCTTTCCGCGCGGGAAGTCGTACGTCTTCTCCCTGTGGCGCCCACGGTATCTCCCCACCTGCGACCGCGATACGGCGGTGCGCCCAGGTGGCCGGTGTGCCGCACGCGCGCCTGGGGCTCCGTGGTGCCTCCGTCGACACGCGAGCCTCAATGGATGTACGAGCCAATCCCCACATCTAGTGGTTGGATGGCTACAGCGGCCCAGAAGTTGTGGTCCCCCCGGTCTTGGCTCGCACGATCATCGCCTATGCTTGTGCTCGCTTCGAGGGGCCCAAGGGTCCGTTGAGGCTATTGAGTCTGCTGTGAGGAGGGTTGGGAATCCATGCACTGCCCCTTCTGCAGGCACCCCGACAGCCGTGTGGTCGACAGTCGTACGACCGACGACGGCACGTCGATCCGCAGGCGCCGCCAGTGCCCTGACTGCTCCCGTCGTTTCACGACCGTGGAGACGTGCTCGCTCATGGTGGTGAAGCGGTCCGGAGTCACCGAGCCCTTCAGTCGCACCAAGGTCATCAACGGCGTGCGCAAGGCATGCCAGGGGCGGCCTGTCACCGAGGACGCGCTCGCCCTGCTCGGCCAGCGGGTCGAGGAGGCGGTGCGGGCCACCGGGAGTGCCGAGCTGACCACCCACGACGTGGGGCTGGCCATACTCGGCCCGCTGCAGGAGCTCGATCTCGTCGCCTATCTGCGATTCGCGTCCGTCTACCGGGCGTTCGAGTCGCTGGAGGACTTCGAGGCGGCGATCGCGGAACTCAGGGAAAAGCCGGAACACCCCGCCGCGGACGACGAAGCCGACGGCACGGGGAGCCAGGAAGACGACCGCGGGTCCGGAGGGGCAGCTCAGCTCCCCGAGCCCGCGCGCTCCGCCGACTGAACGGCGGGCCGGGCCCGGAGGCGGCATCCGGGCCGGCCGGTCGGCGGCGACCGAAGACCTGTTGCGGGCGGCAGTGAGAGGGCCGCGCAACACCAGACAGAACACCGTGCCACGGGAACATCGGGGCACTTCAGGGCGTTTTTGCCCGTAGAGGGAGGCGGCATGACAGAGACGGCGAGCGGTCCGGCACGGAGTTCCCGCGCCAAGGGCACCAAGGCGACCAAGGGACTGCGTATCGAGCGCATCCACACCACCCCCGGCGTACATCCGTACGACGAGGTGGCCTGGGAGCGCCGTGACGTCGTCATGACCAACTGGCGCGACGGCTCGATCAATTTCGAGCAGCGTGGCGTCGAGTTCCCCGACTTCTGGTCGGTGAACGCGGTCAACATCGTCACCAGCAAGTACTTCCGGGGTGCCGTGGGCACCCCGCAGCGCGAGACCGGCCTCAGGCAGCTGATCGACCGCATCGTGAAGACGTACCGGAAGGCCGGCGAGGACTACAACTACTTCGCCTCGCCCGCCGACGCCGAAATCTTCGAGCACGAGCTGGCCTACGCCCTCCTGCACCAGATCTTCAGCTTCAACAGCCCCGTCTGGTTCAACGTCGGCACTCCCCAGCCGCAGCAGGTCTCGGCCTGCTTCATCCTGTCCGTCGACGACTCCATGGAGTCGATCCTCGACTGGTACAAGGAAGAGGGCATGATCTTCAAGGGCGGCTCCGGCGCCGGCCTGAACCTCTCCCGCATCCGCTCCTCCAAGGAGCTGCTCTCCTCCGGCGGCAACGCCTCCGGCCCGGTGTCCTTCATGCGCGGTGCCGACGCCTCCGCAGGAACGATCAAGTCCGGTGGCGCCACCCGTCGTGCCGCCAAAATGGTCATCCTCGACGTCGACCACCCCGACATCGAGGACTTCATCGAGACCAAGGTGAAGGAAGAGGAGAAGATCCGCGCCCTGCGCGACGCGGGCTTCGACATGGACCTGGGCGGCGACGACATCACGTCCGTCCAGTACCAGAACGCCAACAACTCGGTCCGTGTGAACGACGAGTTCATGAAGGCGGTCGAGCAGGGCGGCAAGTTCGGCCTCCGCGCGCGGATGACCGGCGAGGTCATCGAAGAGGTCGACGCCAAGTCCCTGTTCCGCAAGATGGCCGAGGCCGCCTGGGCCTGCGCCGACCCGGGCATCCAGTACGACGACACCATCAACCACTGGCACACGTGCCCGGAGTCCGGCCGCATCAACGGCTCGAACCCGTGCAGCGAGTACATGCACCTGGACAACACGTCCTGCAACCTCGCCTCGCTGAACCTGATGAAGTTCCTCAAGGACGACGGCAAGGGCAACCAGTCCTTCGAGGTCGAGCGCTTCGCCAAGGTCGTCGAGCTGGTCATCACCGCGATGGACATCTCGATCTGCTTCGCGGACTTCCCGACGCAGAAGATCGGCGAGAACACCCGCGCGTTCCGTCAGCTCGGCATCGGCTACGCCAACCTCGGCGCCCTGCTGATGGCGACCGGCCACGCGTACGACTCCGACGGCGGCCGTGCCCTGGCCGGCGCCATCACCTCCCTGATGACCGGCACGTCGTACCGGCGATCCGCCGAACTCGCCGCGGTCGTCGGCCCGTATGACGGCTACGCCCGCAACGCCCAGCCGCACCAGCGGGTCATGAAGCAGCACTCCGACGCCAACGGCAAGGCCGTCCGCATGGACGACCTGGACACGCCGATCTGGGCCGCCGCCACGGAGGCCTGGCAGGACGTGCTGCGCCTCGGCGAGAAGAACGGTTTCCGTAACTCCCAGGCGTCCGTCATCGCCCCCACCGGCACCATCGGTCTGGCGATGTCCTGCGACACCACCGGCCTGGAGCCCGACCTCGCGCTGGTCAAGTTCAAGAAGCTGGTCGGCGGCGGCTCGATGCAGATCGTCAACGGCACCGTCCCGCAGGCCCTGCGCCGCCTGGGCTACCAGGAGGAGCAGATCGAGGCGATCGTCGCCCACATCGCCGACCACGGCAATGTCGTCGACGCCCCGGGCCTCAAGCACGAGCACTACGAGGTGTTCGACTGCGCCATGGGCGAGCGCTCCATCTCCGCGATGGGCCACGTCCGGATGATGGCCGCGATCCAGCCGTGGATCTCCGGCGCCCTGTCCAAGACGGTCAACATGCCGGAGTCGGCGACCGTCGAGGAGGTCGAGGAGATCTACTTCGAGGCCTGGAAGATGGGCGTCAAGGCGCTCGCCATCTACCGCGACAACTGCAAGGTCGGCCAGCCCCTCTCCGCCAAGACCAAGGAGAAGGAGAAGACCGAGATCACGGAGAAGGCCGAGGCCACCATCCGCGAGACGGTCGAGAAGGTCGTCGAGTACCGCCCGGTCCGCAAGCGGCTGCCGAAGGGACGTCCCGGTATCACCACGTCCTTCACCGTCGGCGGCGCCGAGGGCTACATGACGGCCAACTCCTACCCGGACGACGGCCTCGGCGAGGTCTTCCTGAAGATGTCCAAGCAGGGCTCGACCCTCGCGGGCATGATGGACGCCTTCTCGATCGCCGTGTCGGTGGGCCTGCAGTACGGCGTGCCGCTGGAGACGTACGTCTCGAAGTTCACGAACATGCGCTTCGAGCCGGCGGGTATGACCGACGACCCCGACGTCCGCATGGCCCAGTCGATCGTCGACTACATCTTCCGCCGCCTGGCGCTGGACTTCCTGCCGTTCGAGACGCGCTCCGCGCTCGGCATCCACTCCGCCGAGGAGCGTCAGCGGCACCTGGAGACCGGTTCGTACGAGCCGTCGGACGAGGACGTGGACGTCGAGGGCCTGGCCCAGTCGGCGCCGCGCGCTCAGGAACTCAAGGCCGTCGCCATGCCGAAGGCCGAGGTCGAGGCGGCCAAGCCCGCCCCGCAGCAGGCCCACACCAGCGCCGAGCTGGTGGAGATGCAGCTGGGCATCCAGGCCGACGCCCCGCTGTGCTTCTCGTGCGGCACGAAGATGCAGCGCGCCGGCTCCTGCTACATCTGCGAGGGCTGCGGCTCGACGAGCGGCTGCAGCTGACGCCTGACAGATAGTCCCTGAGAACGAGGGGCGTCGGCTGTGTGCCGGCGCCCCTCGTTGTCGTATGCGCTCAGGTCTGTGCTCGGCGGCAGTCGTGCCGCTGGGGTGGCACGTGATGCGAAGGCGGCGTGGGGTCAGGGCTGGTGCGGGCGGCCCATCGAGCTCGTGAAACTGGTGGGATCGTCCTCGAAGCCGTGCACGCCGGAGTGGAAGTCCCAGGCCCCGGAGTCGCTGCGGACGAACTCCGCGACCCTGGCCGCCGTGGAGCCAAGGACGCTGCCGAAGTCGTCCGTGGCGAGGTCCGTGTAGCCCTCGCGGATGCGCAGGGACGGTTTGACCACACTGACGAACGTGCGCCGGTCGGGGCGCTGCTGGATGATGACGCCGACCACCACGCGCCCGTAGCGGGGGTCCAGCCGGTCGAGTTCCACCGTCAGGACCTCGTCCCACCCGAAGCCCTTGCCGTCCTTGCTGTCCCGGTTGAGCGTGATGGTGCCGTCGGGGGAGCGGCTGTCGAAGTGGACCATGTAGGCGGGATCGCCGTACGGATCACTTGCCAGGTAGGTGGCGGCCACTATGTCCAGATCGGTCGGCGGCTGCCCCGCCGCACTCGGGTCCCACTTGACCGCGATCTCGACCTTGCGGATCCCCTTGCTGATGCCGCTCATCGGACGTCGTCCCCCTTCCATGCGCCCGCAGCCCGAACTGCCGGGCGATCCAAGCCGGTTGTCCATCCTGCCACGCGCGCGGGTGGGCGTGCGCGAGTGCGCCGCGTCCGAACGTGACCGGCGCCACGCCCGTGGCCGTACGATGGCGCGGTGCTGGTCAAGTGGATTCGCTGCACCGTGGTGGACCGCCGCGGCTTCGAGCGGGGGCAGCGAAAATGGGCGGGGCTTCCGGGGGAGCCGGGATTTCGGGGACAGGGCGGGGGCTGGAGCCGGAGCCGGCCCTCGGTGGCGCACATCTTCGCCTTCTGGGAAAGCCGTGCCTTCTACGACTCCTTCATGGCACGCTCCCACGACCGGCTGGCCACGGCCCAGGTCGGCACCTTCAAGGATGCCCAGGTCAGGCTGTTCGACTACCGCTTCGACGTGAAGACGGGCTTCGAACCGCGCTTCACGGACGCCGACCTGGTCCGGGTGGCCCTCTGCCGCATCCACGAGGAGCGCGTCGAGAACTTCACGCTGATGCAGGAGAAGGTGTGGAACCCCGCGATGGCCGGCTCACCGGGGATGATCCGCGGGCTGTTCGCCGAGGCCCCGGGCCATGAGTTCATGGTCCTTTCGATGTGGCGGTCGGCCGCCGAGCACGGCAAGTACCGCACCGAGCGCGTGGAGAGGCTCGCTCTGCGGGCGCAGACGGAGGCGGACGTCGCGGCACTCACGGGCGACATCGTGGAACTGGAGCCGACCTGGATCGTCTGATCCGGTCCCGGAGAACGTGCGCCCTATGTGGCGTATGGTGCGGGAAGTGTGTGACCTACGCCGTATGGAGCCCGTACGAGTGCTCGATATGGCCTCGCCCGAACTAGGGTTTTGGCATGGCACGACCACGGCGCATCGTCCTTGTCCGGCACGGCGAGTCAATGGGCAATATTGATGACTCCGTGTACGAACGCGAACCCGATCACTCACTGGCACTGACTGAACGCGGATGGCGACAGGCCGAGGACGCCGGCAAGCGGCTGCGCGACCTCTTCGGACGCGAACCGGTGAGCGTGTACGTCTCGCCGTACCGCCGCACCCACGAGACGCTCCGCGCCTTCCACCTCGACCCCGACCTGATACGCGTGCGCGAGGAGCCCCGGCTGCGCGAGCAGGACTGGGGAAACTGGCAGGACTGCGACGACGTAAGGCTGCAGAAGGCCTACCGCGACGCGTACGGGCACTTCTTCTACCGCTTCGCGCAGGGCGAAAGCGGCGCCGACGTGTACGACAGGGTCGGCGGCTTCCTGGAGAGTCTGTACCGCAGCTTCGAGGCGCCGGATCATCCGTCCAACGTTCTTCTGGTGACGCACGGCCTGGCCATGAGGCTGTTCTGCATGCGCTGGTTCCACTGGACCGTCGCCGAGTTCGAGTCGCTGTCGAATCCCGGGAACGGCGAGATACGGATGCTCGTTCTGGGGGAGGACGGCAAGTACACGCTTGACCGGCCGTTCGAGCGCTGGCGAGACCCGAAACCGTACGGGACCACTGGATAGAGTGGCAGAGCGATGACTGACTCCTCTCCCGGCTGGCGCCTGGATCGCGCCCTGGCCAGCCTGCGCGGACTCGCGGTCGGGGACGCCCTGGGCTCCCAGTTCTTCGTACCGGTGAACTACCCGCTGCTCAAGCGCCGCGAGCCGCCACCCGGCCCCTGGCAGTGGACCGACGACACGGAGATGGCCTGCTCCGTGGTCGCCGTCCTCGCCGCCCACCGGCGGATCGACCAGGACGCCCTCGCGCACTCCTTCGCCGACCGTCACGACTTCGACCGCGGCTACGGCCCCGCGGTGAACCGGATGCTCCGGCTGATCCGCGAGGGCGGCGACTGGCGGGAGCTGTCCTCCGCGCTCTTCAATGGAAGGGGCTCCTGGGGCAACGGAGCCGCGATGCGCATCGCTCCGCTGGGTGCCTGGTACGCCGGCGACCCCGAGCAGGCCACGCACCAGGCGGAGATCTCCGCCTACCCGACACATCAGCACCGTGAGGCCGTGGTCGGCGCCATGGCCGTCGCCGCGGCCGCCGCGCTGGTGGGCGCCCCCGGCGGACCGCCGAGCCCCGAGTCGCTGCTCGACGACGTCGTCGCACTCGTGCCGAAGAGCGCCGTCGGCGCGGGGCTGCGCCGCGCCCGGGACATGCTCGACTACGGCGATCCGGCCACGGTCGCGGCGGTACTGGGCTGCGGGCGGCGGACGTCCGCCCATGACACCGTGCCCTTCGCCCTCTGGTCGGCCGCGCGCTCCCTCGGCGACTACGAGCAGGCGTTCTGGACGACCGCCCAGGCCGGCGGCGACGTGGACACCACCTGCGCCATCGTGGGCGGCGTGCTCGCCGCGGGGAAGGCAGGGGCGCCGCCCGCGGAGTGGGCGGCGCAGACGGAGGCGCTGCCCGACTGGCTGGGGGCTTCGGCCTAGACCGGTTCGGATTCACGAATGCGATGGCGTGCGGGATGAGCGCTTCCGCGACGTCGTCCCGCGCCGCGTGATGGACCCGTGGTCAGGGTGCTGCACAAGATGATCGGCCGAGGAATCGAGCAGGTGGAGGTGCGGTCCGACGCGGCGAGCGGCGACGTCGTGTCGGCGAGGGATGTGCCGGTCGATTGTGTGCGGGAGCGAATGGTCGGACCAGGACCTCGAGGAGCCGGACGACCGGTCGACGAAGATCCGGACGAGCAGCCGACGGTCGCGCTGGTGCGCCCGCCCGGAGGCTTGGACCAGGGCTGCGCCGCCCCTGGCGGTGGCTTGGGGGACCAGGGTGTCGGAGGTGCTCGGGAGCGGCGTAATCTAAGTGCGCCATGCCGTACGAACCACCCACTCACACCGTCGAGCGCTCCCTCCGCGCAACGACCGGAGCGAAGATCATTGCCGGTGTCGACGAGGTGGGGCGCGGCGCCTGGGCCGGTCCCGTCACCGTCTGCGCGGCGATCACCGGACTGCGCCGGCCTCCCCTGGGTCTCACCGACTCCAAGCTGCTCACCGTGAAACGGCGGACCGAGCTCGCCGAGCTGTTGCGGACCTGGGTGACCTCGTACGCCGTGGGGCACGCGTCCCCGGAGGAGATCGACGACCTCGGGATGACGGCGGCGCTGCGGATCGCGGCCGTGCGAGCCCTGGACGCGCTGCCGATCCGTCCCGACGCGGTGATCCTCGACGGCAAGCACAACTATCTCGGGGCGCCGTGGCAGGTCCGTACAGTGATCAAGGGCGATCAGTCGTGCGTGGCCGTGGCGGCTGCCTCGGTGATCGCCAAGGTTCAGCGCGACAAAATGATGGCCGAACTGGGTATCGACCATGCAGACTTCGGTTTTGCGGACAACGCCGGGTATCCCTCACCCGTGCACAAGGCCGCACTGGCGGAGCGGGGCCCCACCCCCTACCACCGGTTGTCGTGGGCGTATCTTGATGCGCTGCCGCAATGGCGGCACCTCAAGAAGGCCCGCAGCTGGGCGGACGGAAGCGTTCCGGAGATCGACGGTCAGCTCAACTTCGATTTCTGACGGTTCCGGTCGCACGTATGTCCCACCCACTGGCGCGACCCGTACCAACGTTTGATAGACATCAACTCATGCCTCTCTTCCCCGAGGAGCCTCAGATTCACGAGAGTGCCCAGGGTCCCCGCGCTGCTTCGGCCAGTGGCCGTACCGCGCCGACCCCTCGTCCCGTACCCGGCCCCCGCCCCGCGGCCCCGCCGCGTCCTGGTCGTCCCGGCGCTCTCCGGCCCTCGCCGCCGGCGCAGCGCTCGGGTGCGGTCGGGTCCGCCAAGCCCGGCGCCGCGGGTCCGCCCGTAACCGCCACCCCTGCCGCGTCCGGTCCGGCTTCGGCTCCGGCGACTCCGCAGATCCAGCTCATCCCGGCCCCGGCCCAGGGTGCGCTCGACGCTGCCGAGGAAGCCGTGGACCTGCTGCTGGAGTCCGGCCGCGCCCCCAGTGACGTCCTGGTGATCACCACCGGCGAGCCGCACCCCTGGGCCGCTCATGAGCTGTCCTTCGGTGAGGCGTCCTACTGGGCGCAGCACGACGCCGGCGACGACGTCTTCTACGCCGATGCCGCCGTGACCGACCGTGCCGCGTCCCGGCCTGTGGTCGTGGTCGCCGTCAACGGTGGTTCCGACACAGCTGCCGCCACCGCACTGCCTCTGGCTCTCACCCGGGCCGGCGCCCTGCTGATCGTCTGCGGCGACCCGCAGCAGATCAACTCGGTGCTGGGCGCGGGCGTCTGAGCCGGGTTCCAGCAGATCGGGGGTGTCGGGTCGGCCATTACGCCGTCCCGGCGGCCACTGCACGGTGCGGCCTTTGGCGTGCTCGCGTGGCGGGTGTGCGCGGGCGATCCACGACTGTCCTCCGGCCTGTCCGGAGGGGCGGGGCCTCTGTGGTGCCACGCTGACCGGTCGCCGTCTGCGGTCGGTGTGCCGCGCCGGTCCCGGTGCTCGGGGCCGGCGGCCCTCAGCGGGCTGCCACGCGGCTCAGGATGTCGGAGGCGGCGCCTCCGGTGCGCGGCGGCGGGGGCGGTGCCTCCGACGTCGCGAACGGCTCGGGCGCCGATGCGGAGTTGGGGCGGCGGCCGCCCCGGCCCTCGCCGAGGACCTGCCAGCCGTCGCGGGTCAGCGTGATGTACGCCCCGCAGCGCAGTCCGTGCAGTGTGCAGGCGTCACGCAGACCCCACATCCACGCGCCGTCCTCCTCCGTCCAACGCGCGTCGCCCTCCCGGCAATAGAGCAGCACGGCGGTTCGTACCGGTGTGCGGCGGCGCAGGTCGTGTGGGATGACCCGGCGCAGTTGGTCGAGCAGCGCGTTGCGGAGGACCCAGCCGTCGGCGGCCGTCGGACGCCTGGCGAACGAGGCGCTCGCGCACAGCCGATCGTCCACGTCGAGGACAGCCACGATCGCCGTGGACGGGGCGGGGCGGTGTCGCGTGTGCAGGCCGCTGACGACTTCCCGGGGGTTGCGCAGCAGTGGGATGCCCGCGGCGGCCCACTCCGCGGGTTCCAGCAGTCGCGCCCCAGCGTTGACTGATGCGGCGGAAGTCGACGTGGATGCCGCGGAGGACGGAGCGAATCCGAAGGTCACGTTCCTCCCTTCGGCTACGCGCCCACACTACGGGCGAGGTCTGGATCGGGGGAGCGCACACCGCAGCAGAGCCCTACCTGATCACGGGGTGAGCCGTGCGGGGAGCGGACCTCAATTCTTCCCGCCGAACTGGGATGCGGCAACGAGCAATTGGGGCGCCCGGCCCTTATGGAGTGGTCCGTGGCTTATATCCGTACCCCGTGGGCTGCTGGGTGATGCCAGGTGGGACAACGCAGGTAGCGGGTGTGGGCGGTACGCGCGCGTGCGCTGCGAATGCAGGTGCTTGCTCAGCCCTGTACGGCGAGGACGAGAGGCAACACCCCCTGCGCGCCCGCGCGCCGGAGCAGGCGGGCGGTGACCGCAAGGGTCCAGCCCGTCTCCGTGAAGTCGTCCACGAGAAGGACAGGGCCAGGCGTCTCGGCCAGCGCCGCGCCGAGGGCGGGCGGTACGGCCAGCGCTCCGTCGAGTGCCTTGAGGCGCTGGGCGCTGTTGCTCCGTGAGACCGGCGGCACGTCGGCCGCGTACTCCACCGAACCCAGCAACGGCAGTCGGCCGACCTCCGCGATGCGCGCGCCCAGCGAGCTGATCAGCTGTGGCCGGGTACGCGAGGCGACCGTGACCACGCCTACGGGACGCGGCTGGGCGTCCGCCGCACCCGGAGCCCAGCCACCGGGCCCCTTGGCCCAGTCGGCCAGCACACCGACCACCGCCTTCGCCACGTCGTCCGGCACGGGACCGTCCGGGGCCTGCGGCGCGAGCATCGGCCGTAGCCGGTTGCCCCAGCCGATGTCCGACAACCGTCCCAGAGCGCGGCCCGGCCAGGCCTGATCACCGGCCGGGATACGGCCCTTGAGGTCCACGCCGATCGCGGGCAGACCGGTGGGCCACATCCGGCGGGGCTCCACCTCGACACCCGCCCGGCCCAGATCGACGCGTGCGGCCTCCAGCGCGGACGTCGACGTGTCCGCGGTGAAGCGCGCACCGGCGCAGTTGTCACAGCGGCCGCAAGGCTTGGCGCCCTCGTCGTCCAGCTGGCGTTGCAGGAACTCCATGCGGCATTCCGTGGTCGCCGCGTAGTCCCGCATCGCCTGCTGCTCTGCCTTGCGCTGCCGGGCGACCCAGTCGTAACGCTCCGAGTCGTACGTCCATGGCTGCCCGGTCGCGATCCAGCCGCCCTTGACCCGGTGCACCGCCCCGTCCACGTCGAGGACCTTGAGCATGGTCTCCAGCCGGGAGCGGCGCAGCTCCACCAGCGGTTCCAGGGCGGGCAGCGACATCGGCCGCTCCGCGCGTGCGAGGACGTCGAGCGTGCGGCGCACCAGCTCTTCCGAGGGGAAGGCGAGGGAGGCGAAGTACTCCCAGATCGCCTCGTCCTCCCTTCCGGGCAGCAGGAGGACCTCGGCGTGCTTTACGCCACGGCCCGCACGGCCGACCTGCTGGTAGTAGGCGATGGGGGAGGAGGGCGAGCCGAGGTGCACCACGAAACCGAGGTCGGGCTTGTCGAATCCCATCCCGAGGGCCGAAGTGGCGACCAAGGCCTTGACCTTGTTCCCGAGCAGGTCGTCCTCGGCCTGCTGGCGCTCGGCGTTCTCCGTCTTCCCGGTGTACGAGGCGACAGCGTGTCCCCTATGGCGCAGGAACGCGGTGACCTCCTCCGCGGCGGCCACGGTCAGCGTGTAGATGATCCCCGAACCCGGCAGATCGTCGAGATGGTCGGCGAGCCACGCCATGCGGTGCGCGGCGTCCGGCAGCGGCAGCACACCGAGACTCAGGCTCTCCCGGTCCAGCGGGCCCCTCAGGATCAGGGCGTCCGACGTGCCGCCGGTACCGAGCTGCTCCGCGACATCGGCCGTCACGCGCGCGTTGGCGGTGGCCGTGGTGGCGAGCACGGGCACGCCCGCCGGCAGATCGGTGAGCATGGTGCGCAGCCGCCGGTAGTCCGGGCGGAAGTCGTGGCCCCAGTCGGAGATGCAGTGGGCCTCGTCCACGACCAGGAGCCCGGTCGTCGCCGAGAGCGCGGGCAGCACCTGGTCGCGGAAGTCCGGGTTGTTGAGGCGCTCCGGGCTGACCAGCAGGACGTCGACCTCGCCCGCGGCGATCTCCGCCTGGACGGCGTCCCACTCCTCGGTGTTCGCGGAGTTGATCGTCCGGGCGTGGATCCCGGCGCGTGCCGCGGCCTCGACCTGGTTGCGCATCAGCGCGAGCAGCGGGGAGACGATCACGGTGGGACCGCTGCCGCGGGCCCGCAGCAACGAGGTCGCCACGAAATACACCGCGGACTTGCCCCAGCCCGTGCGCTGCACGACCAGGGCCCGGCGCTTCTCGGCGACCAGCGCCTCGATAGCCCGCCACTGGTCCTCGCGCAGCCGGGCCGTGCCTGTGGCGTCCCCGACCAGGCGCGCGAGGACGGCGTCGGCGTCCGCGCGGAGTTCCGCGTTGCTCGTGTGCTCCATGCGTCCATACAACAGGACGGCACTGACAGACGGGCGGGCCGGCCGCAGGCGTGGGTCAGGAATGAGCGAAGGTGTCGTGTCCCTGATCGGACTTATCCACAGGCCCAAGCGGAGTTTTGGATTCCGCGAGATCGTCGGCGCATGACGCATCACGGCGAACCGACTGGATCCTTCGACAACGACGACGTGGCCGAGTGGGCCGGGGCGCGCCGACCCCACGGTCACGACCACCACGACGACGCGCACACGCCACATGACGACGCGCGCACACCACATGACGGCAAGGCGCACACGCCACATGACGACGCGCGCACACCACATGACGGCAAGGCGCGCACACCACATGACGGCAAGGCGCGCACGACGAACGACGGCAATGCGCACACGGCACACGACGGCAATATCCACGACGCCGCCTCCACGAACTGTGACGTACTCCCCGCCGCCCACCGCGTCACTCTGCGCACCCCGGCCGAGCTGGCCGACGCCCTGCCGTATCTGCTCGGGTACCGCCCGGAGGACAGCATCGTCCTGGTCGCCCTGCATGGCGGCCGCGGGCGGTTCGGCGGCCGGGCGCGACTGGGTATTCCGGCGAATCCGGACGACTGGGAGTCCGTCGCGGGGCAGCTGGCGCACGGCCTGATCCGCGGAAGCGAGCGCAGAGGGGCACGACCGGAACAGATCGTGGCGTACGTCTGCCAGGAGCCCGGCAAAGGTGAGACGGGCCAGCACGTCATGGAGCGGCTCCGCCCGCTGGCCCACCATCTGCGATACCAGTGCGGCCAGCTCGACGTGCCGGTGATCGAGGCCCTGTGCATCTCGGGCAGCCGCTTCTGGTCGTACTGCTGCGAGATCAAGGGATGCTGCCCGGACGAGGGCCTGCCCATGGGACTGCCGGGTACGTCGGTGCTGGCCGCCGCGGCCACCTACGCAGGTCTCCAGGTCCGCGGGACCCTGCGTGAGTTGAGGGCGAGGCTCCAGCCCTGGGAGACGGCAGCGGCACTGGAGCAGGAGACCGCGCTGGACTCCGGCAGCATGGCCCTCGTCCCCAGGATGCTCGACGGCACCAGTCGCACGGACGTGGCCGAGGAGACGGTGGAGCTGGCCCGACAGGTCATGAGCCGGCTGGCCGGTGCGCCGCCCGCGTCCGGCGCGTTCATGGCGGACCTCCGCGACGACGGCCTGCTCCGGAGCGAGGAAGCGGCGACCTTGATTCTCGGCCTGCAGGACCGCACCACCCGCGATCGGGTGGCCGAGTGGATGGAGGGCGACGAGGCAGCCCACGCACTACGGCTCTGGCGAGCCCTGGCCCGCCGCTGCGTCGGCCCCTATGGCGAGCACGCGGCAGCGCCCCTCACTCTCGCGGGCTGGGTGGCCTGGTCGACCGGCGACGACCTCGAAGCAAGGGAGGCGCTGGCCATGGCACTGGGGGCCGATCCCAGCTATCTCTTCGCCCGACTTCTGCACCAGGCCGTCAACGAAGGCCTTGATCCGGAATCGATCCGCCGCTGCCTGCGCGCGGAGCGGGAGGACCGAGACCGGATCACACCCGACGTCGCCGACACGCGCTCCCTTGCGGATCAAAAAGTGCGGAAGAAGGCGTCGCCACGGCGCAGGGTGTCAGAGGGAGGGACTGGTCCGGGGCACGGGCGCGGCGGCGGTACGCGTCCGCCCTCGGCAGGGAAGGGAAGCGTACGGCGTCGTGGCACTTCCCGGCGAGGCGTTTCTCCTGCTCGCAGCGACTGTGAGGGGGACGTACGAGGGGCGGTCGAGTGAGCTGCCCGATCAGTCGGGGCCAAGGTGCTCACCAGCGTTCTTTCGCGGACTGGAGTGCCCGTGCCGAGTGCGGTGGTACGCGTCCCGCCTGCCATTCGGTTGGGCCGACCGGGTATGGGCGTGACCCGAAGGAGCCCCTTTCCGTTCACCTGAGTGGCGGAACGCCTGGACGGGTCGAGCCGCCGCAATGCCACGTCCCGACCGAGCCTTGCGCCCGGCCTCGATCCAGCCCGAGGCGCACAGAGCGCAGAGGAAGCAGCCCGATGCACCAGCCGACTCCGCCCACGGCCGACCGCACGATCCGTGGCCGGCACGCGCCACGGCCCGGGCCGGGCACCGGCCCGCCGCAGCGGACCGACGGACTCGGGCACCGGGAGTCCTCCATGAACGCCGGGGGACCCCTCGCGCCGCAACCACCGCACCAACGCCGCCCCGCATCCCCACCCCCACCGCCGCCTCGCCCCGGCGAGTTGCCACCCACCCATACCGCCATGATCTGCGTCGCCCTTCCGGGCCTCGCCATTTCCAACGGGCAGGGGCAGTTGACCGGGCAGGGGCTGGAGGGGTTCTACCGCGCGGGCCGGCGGTTGCTCTCCCGGTGCCAGGTCCGCGTGGCCGGGCGTGAACCGCTCGCGGTGCAGGCCCAGATGACCGGTGCCGATCACGCTCGCTTCGTGGGTACGCTGCGCGCCTCGCCGCACGCCGGACCGGACCCGGACGTCGTGGTCGAGCGCACGCGGCATGCGGACGGCACTGAGCGGATCACACTGCACAGTGCGGCCACCCGTCCCCTGCGCCTGCCCGTCGAGGTCGCCCTCGGCACGGACCTGGCGGCGCTGGGCGCGATCGCGTCCGGCAACGCGGGGCCGGAGGTGCCGGCCAGCGTTCATGACGCGGGTCTGCGCTGGACCGCCGGCAGAGAGGCCTCGACGGTCACGGCGGACCCGCCGCCCGCCGACGCGCTGGCCTCCGCGGGCCTGTTGCGCTGGGAGGTCGAACTGCCCCCGGGCGGCAGCGCGACCCTGGAGCTGAGGGTGCGCACGGCCGGCGCGGGGCCCGTTCGGGCGGTCGGCCGCGCGGCGACGAGTCCGCTCGCCCAGGCCGGAGCGACGGGTGACGACCCCTGCGTGCAGGCGTTCCTGCGGACCAGCGTCGACGACCTGCAGGCGCTGCTGCTGCGCGATCCCGCGCAGCCGACGGACGTGTATCTCGCCGCCGGGGCACCGTGGCGTTGCGGCCTCGCCCCGGCCGACGCACTCGCGGCCGCGAGGATGGCGTTGCCGCTCGGGACCCGGCTCGCCACGGGCACGCTGCGTGCGCTCGCCCGGAGCCAACTCACCGGTCCCGGACAGCAGTCCGGCCTGATCCCCGGGCCGCGCCGGGACGCGGGCGGTCACCTGCCGCCCGCCTGTACGGGTACCGAGGCCACGCTGCTGTTCCCCGCGCTCCTCGCGGAGGCCCGCCGTTGGGGGATGCCGGAGCACGAGGTGGAGGAACTGCTGCCCGCCGCCGAGCGTTGTCTGACCTGGCTGCGGACCGCCGTCGGCGACGGCATGTACCTGTGTGACCCGCAGCCCGGTGGTCCCGTCCGCTGCGAGACGCAGGCACACGCCCATCGCGCGGCGCTGCTGGGCGCCGATCTCCTCGACGCCTGCGGCAGACCGGGTGGGCCCGGGCTGCGGGACTGGGCCCGGGCGCTGCGGTCCGCGTTCAGGACCGGTTTCTGGGTCGACGGCCTGGGAGGCGGGCGACCGGCGGCGGCCCGTTCCCCCGACGGTCGGCGCGTGCCGCACCTCGGAGCGGCCGCCGCCCACCTTCTCGACACCGGTCTGCTCGGCGGGGGCCAACTGGCGCCCGGGCTGCTCGAGCGGGTGCAGACCGAGCAGCTCGCCCGGCTCCTGGGCAGCCCGGCGATGGACTCGGGGTGGGGACTGCGGGGGCTGGGCGTCAAGGAGGCGGGTTACAACCCGTTCGGCCACCGCAGCGGCGCCGTACGGATCCAGGAGACGGCTACAGCGGTCGCGGGACTGGCTGCCGCCGGGTACGAGAAGGAGGCGAGTGCGCTGCTGCGGGGCGTCCTCGCGGCCGCCGGGGCATTCCATCACCGGCTGCCCGAGATGTACGCGGGGGAGCAGCGCGGCGACGGGAGCACCCCGCTTCCCCACCCGGCGGCCTGCCGCCCCGCCGCCACCACGGCCGCGGCCGGGATCCTGCTGCTCACCACCCTCGTCGGCATCCGTCCGGACGCCCCCGCCGGCACGGTCACGCTGCGTCCTGTCCGCAGCGCGCCCCTGGGAGAGCTCACCCTGAACGGACTACGGGTCGCGGGCGCGCCCTTCTCCGTACGGGTCAGCCGCCTCGGCCTCGCCATGGTGGAGGAGGCGGCGGAGGGACTGCAGCTGGGGCTGTGAAGTGGACGGTGGTCCGAGAAGGGGATCAGGCAGGCCCACGGGACGACGGGCGAGCGCCGGGAGCCGCAGGTGAGACCGGTACCGCCCGGACGCGGACCGGCCGCCGAAGGGGCCGACGAGGGGAGTGTTTATCGTCAGGCAGACGACTATGATCGCGGCATGCCCTACGACCCGTCAGCCTTTCCGCCCTTCGCCGTGACCGTGGACCTGGTCGTGCTGACCGTGCGTCGCCATGCGCTGTGTGCGCTGGCGGTACGCAGGGGCGAGCAGCCGTTCCAGGGGCGCTGGGCGCTCCCGGGGGGCTTCGTGCGGGACGACGAGGATCTTTCTCAGGCCGCCGCACGCGAACTGGCCGAGGAAACCGGGCTCTGCGTTCACGACCCCGCTGTCCCTACCCAGGACAACGGGGCTCACCTGGAGCAGCTCGCGACCTACGGCGATCCCAAGCGGGATCCCCGGATGCGTGTCGTCAGCGTCGCGCACCTGGCCCTCGCCCCCGACCTGCCCGCACCGCGCGCGGGTGGGGACGCCAGCAATGCCCGCTGGGCGCCGGTCGAGGAGCTGCTGCAACAGGGCGGCTACGGCCGCGCCGACGAGCCCGTGGCGCCGCTGGCCTTCGACCACGCGCAGATCCTCGCGGACGGGGTCGAGCGGGCCCGCTCCAAGATCGAGTACTCGTCGCTGGCCACGGCGTTCTGCCCGCAGGAGTTCACCGTCGGGGAGCTGCGCCGCGTCTACGAGGCGGTCTGGGGCGTGGCGCTCGACCCGCGCAACTTCCACCGCAAGGTGACGGGCACGCCGGGCTTCCTGGTACCCACGGGCGGTACCACCACACGGCAGGGCGGCCGTCCGGCACAGCTCTTCCGTGCGGGCGGGGCGACGCTCCTGAACCCGCCGATGCTGCGACCGGAGGTGTGACGGCGGCCGTGTCACCGGCCGCCAGGCCGGGTTCGAGCTCGCGAGGAGCGAACGGGAAGTGCCCAGGAAGGCACGCGGGATACGCCCTGGGAGTGTCCAGGAGGCGCCTTGGAAGCGCCTTGGAGCATCAGAGAAAGCCTGGGACCGACCTGCCCCGGGCGCGAAGCGTCCGGTCGCGCTCCACAGGGCAACGTGTTAGGTACCCGAAAAAACGGACATAGCACGCTATCTTGCTACGGGTGATCCAGGCCTTCGGACTGACCAGCAACTCCCGCAAGGACCTTCCGCCTGCCGTCGACGACGTCTCCTTCGTAGCGCCCGCGGGCCGCGTCACCGCGCTGCTCGGAGATCCGGGTGCAGGCAAGACGACGGCCCTCAGGCTGATGCTCGAACTCCAACCGGGCCGCGGCATTACCTACTTCAGGGGCCGCCCCCTGCATCGCATCGACCACCCGTTCCACGAAGTCGGCGTCCTACTGGGCGACGTGCCGGGGCACCCCGGCAGGACGGTTCGCGGCCATCTCCGCATGCTGTGCGCCGCCGCGGGGATCTCCGCCCGCCGGGCCGACGAGGTCCTGGAAGTGGTCGGCCTCGTCAGCCTCCGCGACGAATGCCTCGGCACCCTCTCCCGGGGCATGGACCGCCGCATGGGCCTCGCCTGCGCCCTGCTGCCCGACCCCCACACGCTCGTGCTCGACCAATCCGCCGAGGGGCTCTCGCCGCGTGAGAGCAACTGGCTCTACGGCATGTTGCGCGCCCACGCTGCCCAGGGTGGCACGGTCCTGGTCACCACGTCCGACCCCAAGGAGGCCGCGCGCACCGCCGACCGCGTCGTCACCCTCGAACGGGGCAGGGTCGTCGCGGATCAGGAGGCCAAGGAGTTCGCCCGCACCCGGCTGCGGCCGCGCGTCGTCGTCCAGAGCCCGCACGCCGCCCGGCTCGCGGCCGTGCTCACCAAGGAGGCCCGCACCGCGCACCGCTCCGTCGAGGTCGTCATGGAGAGCGGCAACCGCCTGTCCGTCTACGGCAGTACCTGCGCCGACATCGGAGAGGCGGCGTTCCGCCACAGTGTCCTCGTACTCAAACTCGCCGACGAGGTCGGGGACATGGGGCCGGGGGCCGGAACGGAAAGGACGCCGCCGCTGGAATCGCAGCACTCGGAACCCTCGCAGTCCTCGCAGTCCTCGCAGCACTCGGAGCCCTCGCAGCCGGGCCACGAGCGGCCGCCGGCCCCGGAGGGGCCCGAACCGGACCCGCGTCGCACGGGAGCCGGCCTTCCGCGCCAGTCGGACAGCGGGTCGCACAAGGACACGGCTCCGTCGTCGGGTGCGATCGACAAGGAGGCCGTCGGCGGGCTCACCCTCGGCAAGGCCGCCACCGGCGCAGCGGCGACCGACGAAGCCGCTGCCGGCAAGCACACGCCCCGGCCGATGCCCGCCCCGCTCGACGCACCGCCGACCGCGATGCTGTCCGCCTCTCAGCAGAACGTCCCCACAGACGCGGACGGGGCGCTCGCGGCCACGGGTAACTCCCTCACAGCCCACGAAGCCGCGGCCCACGACTCTCGCGCCGACGGCAACCCCCTGGCGGCTGATGAGCCCACCGCCGCCGGCAGCCCCTTGCCGGCTCACGAGCCCACCGCCAATGCCAACCCCCTGACGGCTCACGAGCCGGCCACCAAGGGCACCCCCCTCACGGCCGGCAACCCGTGCGTCGGCCAAGCCTCCCGCCCGGACCGCGGAGCCCTCGCCGGTCGCATCGCCCTCGCGGAACACGGGGTCCCCACCAGCCACAAAACCCCCGACCGCAACACCGCCGCTGACCGCAGCGCAACCCCAGACCCCAGCGCAGCCCGAGACCGCAGCGCCGCCACCGACCGCAGCGCCGCCACTCCCGACCGCAAGGCCCCCACCGACAAGACCCGCGCCGTCCACACTTCCGCAACCCACCAAACCCCCGATCGCCCTGAGGCCCCCCACCCCTCACCCGCCCCCTCCCCACCCCCCCGGGAAGCCCTCCCCCCGCTCCCACCCCCCATCACCGTCCACTCCGCCCCCTCCCCGCTCCGCCCGCTCCGCTACGAACTCCGCCGGGCCACCGGCATCAGTACCGGGTTCGTCACCAGCGCCGCCGTGCTCGCCGTGTCCGCGCTCACCGCCCTCGTGCTCGCGCGGATCGGGCACACCCCGCAGGCGCGGCTGCTCGCCGCGTGGCCGCAGCAGCTGCCGTTGCCGCCCGCGGCGCTCGGCGCGGGCCTGCTGGGGGCGCTGGCGTTCGGGGAGGAGTTCCGCCACCCCGCCCTGGCGGCGGACCGAGGCACCGTCCCCCGCCGCCTGGGGCTGCTCACCGCCAAGCTTCTGGTAGCCGCGGGCACCGCGCTCGCCCTGGCCATCCTCACGGTGGGGTGCGACGCCGAGGTGCTCTATCTCGTCTACGGGCAGGATCTCGCGCAGATCCCGGGCGACTGGCTCTCGCTGAGCGCGAGTTGGTTCGGGCTCATGGTCGGGTGCGCCTGGGCCGGCGTGCTGGCGGCCGGTGTCTTCCGGTCCACCACGGCCGGGCTGTCCGCCGTGCTCGCCGTACCGGTCCTCGTCGTACCGCTCGTACAGAAGGTCGTCGAGGGATCGTCCGTGCGAGCCGCCGCGGGGCTGCCGATGCGGATGAGGCAGATGTTTCTGCTGCAGTGGCCGTTCGGTGGGGAGCGATATCTGGAGGCCGCGGCGCGGGTGGTCGCCCAACCCGTCGGCAGCGCACTGACGTTGTCGCTCACCGCGCTGCTCTGCGCGTATCTGTTCACCACCCTGCGAAGCAGGGTCCGATGACAGGCTTCTGACTACCCTCCGTGCCCTTCCGATTCAGTGCTGCGCACAACTCCCTCAGGAAAGCCCATTTCTTTCCGATAAGGCGTCAATTGCGACGGGGTGAGCGATCACCCTTTCGTGTGCTTTTCACCAAAGACCTCAAGGGAGTTGGAGACAGCGCCGACAAAGGATCCGTGAGTACCCTTGCGCACACCATGATGACCTCCGCCCGCTCCACCGACTCCGGTCTCGTCGGCCCGGGCGAACTCGACCGCTACCCCTACGCCGAGGCCCACGGCCCCGACCGCGTGAGCGTCCCCGCCTGGGAGGGCGCGGACCCCGAGCTGGGCCGTGTGGGCCGCCGCGCCGCGGGCAGCCGCGGCCGCGGACTGCACGGCCAACTCGTGCAGCAGCTCGGACAGATGATCGTCTCCGGCGACCTGGGCGCCGACCGCCCTTTGGTGCCCGAAGAGATCGGCCAGCGCTTCGAGGTCTCCCGCACCGTCGTCCGCGAGTCGCTTCGCGTTCTGGAGGCCAAGGGCCTGGTCAGCGCCCGCCCGAACGTCGGCACGCGCGTGCGTCCCGTCAGCGACTGGAACCTGCTCGACCCGGACATCATCGAATGGCGGGCTTTCGGCCCGCAGCGTGACGACCAGCGTCGTGAACTGAGTGAGCTGCGCTGGACCATCGAACCGCTCGCTGCCCGCCTGGCCGCCGGCCACGGCCGTGAGGACGTCCAGCAGCGGCTGTCCGACATGGTCGAGATCATGGGCCACGCGATGGGGCAGGGTGACGCGATCACCTTCTCCCGTGCCGACGCCGAGTTCCACTCGCTGCTCATCCAGGTCGCGGGCAACCGCATGCTGGAGCACCTGTCCGGCATCGTCTCCGCCGCGCTCCAGGTCTCCGGCGGCCCGGTGACCGGTTGTGACCGGCCGAACGAGGCGTCCCTGGCGCACCACGCCCGGATCGCCGACGCCCTCGCGGCCGGCGACGGCGGGGCCGCCGAGGCGGCCATGCGTCAACTGCTGACCGTCCACCCCGAGGTGGAGCGCGTGGTGCCGGCGCCGCGCGAGCACTGACCGCGGCGCGCGGTGTGCCGCGGCCGGTAGGCGTCCGAGGTGTTCTCCTCCCCGTTGCTGCTCGGCTTCCCCGGTAGCGCTCGGCCGGCCGTTCGTCCCCCTCGGACCCCGCAGGTTTCATCTCGATCTGCGGGGTCCGACGACGCGACGGAGGCGGACGGGCGGGGGCGGGACGACGGGCGGGCCGTGACTGACCGACGGGCGGGCGGGCGCACCGGTGAGAGGACCGATGGCGCACCGCGAGCGGACCGACCACGGACCGACCACGGACCGACCGCCTACCGACCACGGGCCGACCCACGGAGCGACCACGACAAGCGATGAACCGACGGCGCACCCGTGGGACGATCTGAGCGGAACGATTCAGAGCCCTCCGTGACCCCCTCTGCCCTACTCTGATCGTTTTTGCGCGCTTACGGGGTGTGACTCGGGCCACGCAGATTGGGCGTAACACTCGTGGAAACAGCGCGATGACCTAAGAGGTGACAGCCGAGAGGGGAACACGGACGCCGTACAAGGCGTTGTGAATCTTCCCGGCCCCCGCCCGCGCCGTCGGCCCATCCCCAAGTCGGCGGTCGGCTCCTGTCCGCCGTGGACGGGGCCGGAAGTCGTTTTCCAACGTTCCGAGAGGTTGTTCGTGTCGGCCAGCACATCCCGTACGCTCCCGCCGGAGATCGCCGAGTCCGTCTCTGTCATGGCGCTCATCGAGCGGGGAAAGGCTGAGGGGCAGATCGCCGGCGATGACGTGCGTCGGGCCTTCGAAGCTGACCAGATTCCGGCCACTCAGTGGAAGAACGTACTGCGCAGCCTCAACCAGATCCTCGAGGAAGAGGGTGTGACGCTGATGGTCAGTGCCGCAGAACCCAAGCGCACCCGCAAGAGCGTCGCAGCGAAGAGTCCGGCCAAGCGCACCGCCACCAAGACGGTCGCGGCGAAGACAGTGGCAGCCCGTAAGACCTCCGCCACCACGCCTGCACCGGCCGCGCCCGCCGTCGACGATCCGGCCGAGGAAGCCGCGCCCACGAAGAAGGCCGCCGCCGCCAAGAAGACGGCCGCCAAGAAGGCGACCGCGAAGAAGACGGTCGCGGCCAAGAAGACGGCCGCGCCCAAGAAGTCCGACGCCAAGAAGGACGACGCGGAGCTCCTCGAAGAGGAGACGCTGGAGGAGCCCAAGGGAGCCACCGAGGAGCCCGAAGGCACCGAGAGCGCCGGGTTCGTGCTGTCCGACGAGGATGAGGACGACGCGCCCGCTCAGCAGGTCGCCGCGGCCGGCGCCACCGCCGACCCCGTCAAGGACTACCTGAAGCAGATCGGCAAGGTCCCGCTGCTCAACGCGGAGCAGGAGGTGGAACTGGCCAAGCGCATCGAGGCGGGCCTGTTCGCCGAGGACAAGCTTGCCAACTCCGACAAGCTGGCGCCGAAGCTCAAGCGCGAGCTGGAGATCATCGCCGAGGACGGCCGCCGCGCCAAGAACCACCTGCTGGAGGCCAATCTCCGTCTGGTGGTCTCCCTGGCCAAGCGTTACACCGGCCGCGGCATGCTCTTCCTGGACCTGATCCAGGAAGGCAACCTCGGTCTGATCCGCGCGGTCGAGAAGTTCGACTACACCAAGGGCTACAAGTTCTCCACGTACGCCACCTGGTGGATCCGTCAGGCGATCACCCGCGCGATGGCCGACCAGGCCCGCACCATCCGTATCCCGGTGCACATGGTCGAGGTCATCAACAAGCTCGCGCGCGTGCAGCGCCAGATGCTCCAGGACCTGGGTCGCGAGCCCACCCCGGAGGAGCTGGCCAAGGAACTCGACATGACCCCCGAGAAGGTCATCGAGGTCCAGAAGTACGGTCGTGAGCCGATCTCGCTGCACACCCCGCTGGGTGAGGACGGCGACAGCGAGTTCGGTGACCTCATCGAGGACTCCGAGGCCGTCGTTCCGGCCGACGCGGTCAGCTTCACGCTTCTGCAGGAGCAGCTGCACTCCGTCCTCGACACCCTGTCCGAGCGCGAGGCGGGCGTCGTCTCGATGCGCTTCGGTCTCACCGACGGTCAGCCGAAGACCCTCGACGAGATCGGCAAGGTGTACGGCGTCACGCGCGAGCGCATCCGCCAGATCGAGTCGAAGACCATGTCGAAGCTGCGCCACCCGTCGCGTTCGCAGGTGCTGCGCGACTACCTCGACTAGGTCGTCCGCACGACACGAAGGCCCGGCCACCCGAGGGGGTGCCGGGCCTTCGTGCTGGGCCCTCGCGCTGGGCTGAGCGGGTGCGAGCCGTAGCGGCCTGAATCACTCTGGGTGTCTCACGAACCTCCCAGAGTGAGGAGCAGACATGCGTCGTCCCTTTGTCCGGGCCCTGGCCCGGCCGCTGGTCCTGGCGGCCGCGGTGACCGCGATACCCCTGGCCATGGCGGTTCCTGCCGCCTCTGACGGCATAGTCGTCGGCGGCTTCCCGATCGACGCCGCCGACAGTCCCTACACCGTCGCGCTGTCCAGCCGTGACCGGTTCGGAGGTACGCGGTCGGGTCAGTTCTGCGGCGCGGTCGCGGTGGGCCGGACCACTGTCCTCACCGCGGCGCACTGCCTGGGCGAGGACGTCCTCGGGAAGCCGCCGGGCAAGGTGCGCGACCTCAAGGTCATCGCGGGCCGTACGGACCTGCGCACGGACGAGGGGCAGGAGATCCCCGTCCGCGAGACATGGGTGAATCCCGCGTACGACAACATCAGCAACGCCGGCGACTTCGCGGTACTCACCCTCGCCGAGGAACTTCCGGAGAAGGCCGTGATCGCCATGGCCGCGGCAGGTGATGCCGCGTACGCGGCCGAGACGAGCGCCACGGTCTACGGCTGGGGCGACATCACAGGCGCCGGCAACTACCCGAACAGCCTGCGGGCCGCCCGCGTGCGCGTGCTGCCGGACGCTCTGTGCGACAGAGCCTATCCGGGCAGTGACGACGGCGCTTATCGCGCGGACGCCATGCTGTGCGCGGGTCTGCGGGTGGGAGGCCGGGACGCCTGCCAGGGGGACAGTGGAGGCCCACTGGTCGCCCAGGGTCGGCTGATCGGCCTGGTGTCATGGGGCAGCGGCTGCGGACGGCCCGGCAGCCCGGGTGTGTACACGCGGGTGTCGGACGTGATCAAGAAGCTGGGCTGGGACAGCCCCGCCCAGACTTCGGAGCGCCGTGCGCAGGGTGAGGGCCGCGGGAAGGTGCCCGAGAAGCCCGTGCGGCTTCCCTGACGGGACCTGGACCCGAGCGGACCCCTGGCGGGATCTGAACGGGACTCCCGGCGGGGAGCCTGGACAGGCGTTACGGCAGGGCCGCTGAGAGCGAGAGGACGAGGACGGGCGGCCGCCCTGAAGGCAGGGCGGCCGCCCGTTCACCGGTCTGTACCGGAGCTCGTCGTGGACGCTAGGCGTCAGCGCTCATCTTCGGAAGCGGTCGCAGGAGCGGCCGTGAGTCGCTCCGTCTCGTCCTGTATCTCAGCGGCGATCTTCTTGAGTTCCGGCTCGAACTTGCGGCCATGGTGCGCGCAGAAGAGCAGCTCTCCGCCGCTGAGCAGCACGACGCGCAGGTATGCCTGGGCGCCGCAGCGGTCGCAGCGATCAGCCGCCGTCAGCGGGCTCGCGGGGGTCAGAACAGTAGTCACGTCGCCTCTTCTCTAGCTCGACGAGCTGTCGTACCAGGGTCAACATCCAACCAGCCCGAAAACGTTCCCGCTCGTGGCGTTTCCTCGAAAAAAATCTTTGAGGTGGCTGTCTGCTGCCGGTTGGCGGCGAATGTGCCGTATTACGTGTCTATGTGTCTTACGGGTTCGCGCAGTCTGTCGGTGTCGGTGTCCTCCCCGGCCGGCTTGCCGGTTGTTCATGAGGACGTGCCCGGAGCCTAAATGGTTCATGCCTCGAAGGGAACGTGATATGTGCTTCACTCCAACGAGGGATCGAACACGCATGCGACCGTGGACTAGTCTGAGTTCCGAACGAGGGTGGCGTTACAACGGCTCTACCAGGCCTCGGTACCCTCTGAACGGCTACCGGAGCCGCGCCCTTACCCAAATGGGCCCCACATGAAATTCAGCGAGGAGCGAACCGCGTGACCGCCGAAACGTCCGTGCCGTCCACAGCGCTGCTGGCAGGAGCAGACCGGGACGGTTCCAACTACACCGCGCGGCACCTGCTCGTCCTGGAGGGACTGGAGGCCGTCCGCAAGCGCCCTGGCATGTACATCGGGTCGACCGACAGTCGTGGCCTGATGCACTGCCTCTGGGAGATCATCGACAACTCCGTGGACGAGGCCCTGGGTGGCTACTGCGACCACATCGACGTGATCCTGCACGACGACGGCTCGGTGGAGGTGCGCGACAACGGCCGCGGCATCCCGGTCGACGTCGAGCCCAAGACCGGCCTGTCCGGCGTCGAGGTCGTCATGACCAAGCTGCACGCCGGCGGCAAGTTCGGTGGCGGCTCGTACGCCGCCTCCGGCGGTCTGCACGGGGTGGGCGCCTCCGTGGTGAACGCCCTCTCCGCGCGGCTGGACGTCGAGGTCGACCGCGGCGGCCACACCCACGCCATCAGCTTCCGCCGCGGTGTCCCCGGCGCCTTCGCCACCCTGGGGCCCGACGCGAAGTTCGACGCCGGCAGTGGACTGCGCAAGGCCAAGAAAATCCCCAAGACCCGCACCGGCACGCGCGTGCGGTACTGGGCCGACCGCCAGATCTTCCTCAAGGACGCCAAGCTCTCCCTGGAGAACCTCCACCAGCGCGCCCGCCAGACCGCGTTCCTCGTCCCCGGCCTGACCATCGTCGTCCGCGACGAGTACGGCCTCGGCGAGGGCGGCAGCAAGGGCGAGGAGTCCTTCCGCTTCGACGGCGGCATCAGCGAGTTCTGCGAGTTCCTGGCCACCGACAAGCCGGTCTGCGACGTCCTGAGGCTGTCCGGCCAGGGCACCTTCCGGGAGACCGTCCCCGTCCTTGACGAGCACGGGCAGATGACCCCCACCCAGGTCACCCGCGAACTCGACGTCGATGTCGCGATGCGGTGGGGCACGGGGTACGACACGACCCTCAAGTCGTTCGTGAACATCATCGCCACCCCCAAGGGCGGTACCCACGTCGCGGGCTTCGAGCAGGCCGTGGCCGGCACGCTCAACGAGGTGCTGCGCACCAAGAAGATGCTGCGGGTCGCCGAGGACGACATCGTCAAGGACGACGCCCTGGAGGGCCTGACGGCGGTCGTGACCGTCCGTCTCGCCGAGCCGCAGTTCGAGGGCCAGACCAAGGAGGTCCTCGGCACCTCGGCGGCCCGTCGCATCGTGAGCACCGTGATCTCCAAGGAGCTCAAGGCCTTCCTGACGTCCACGAAGCGGGACGCCGCCGCGCAGGCCCGGGTCGTCATGGAGAAGGCGGTCGCCGCCGCCCGTACGCGCATCGCGGCCCGCCAGCACAAGGACGCGCAGCGCCGGAAGACGGCCCTGGAATCCTCGTCGCTGCCGGCCAAGCTCGCCGACTGCCGCAGCGACGCCGTGGACCGCAGCGAGCTGTTCATCGTCGAGGGCGACTCCGCGCTCGGCACCGCCAAGCTCGCCCGGAACTCCGAGTTCCAGGCGCTGCTGCCGATCCGCGGCAAGATCCTCAACGTCCAGAAGTCGTCCGTCACGGACATGCTCAAGAACGCCGAGTGCGGCGCGATCATCCAGGTCATAGGGGCGGGCTCGGGCCGGACCTTCGATCTCGACGCGGCCCGCTACGGCAAGATCATCATGATGACCGACGCCGATGTGGACGGCTCCCACATCCGCTGCCTGCTCCTGACGCTCTTCCAGCGCTACATGCGCCCCATGGTCGAGGCCGGCCGGGTGTTCGCCGCGGTGCCGCCGCTGCACCGGATCGAGATCGTCCAGCCCAAGAAGGGCCAGGACAAGTACGTGTACACGTACTCGGACCGCGAGCTGCGCGACAAGCTCATGGAGTTCCAGAGCAAGGGCATCCGCTACAAGGACTCGATCCAGCGCTACAAGGGTCTCGGCGAGATGGACGCCGACCAGCTGGCCGAGACCACCATGGACCCGCGCCACCGCACCCTGCGCCGCATCAACCTCGCCGACCTGGAGGCCGCGGAGCAGGTCTTCGACCTGCTGATGGGCAACGACGTCGCACCGCGCAAGGAGTTCATCTCCAACTCGGCGGCGACCCTGGACCGGTCGCGCATCGACGCCTAGCGCGGAGCGGGGGCCACCAGTGGCCCCGAGTCACCTGATGGGGTGAAGAGCGGGAAGAAGAATAGTCAGGGATCTTCCCGCTCTGTCCATGCTTGGGCATGCCCTCAAGCAATGGTCGCCCCATGCACTACGACGACCCCTGGTACGACTCCCTGGCCTCCGGCTGGGGCGAGCAGGCCGGCCCCACCGCGCCCGCGACGCCCGCGCGCGGGCAGGCCCCGGCGGCCGGCGACATCTACCTCGAGGTGCAGCGCAGCGCGGCCTTCCGGGAGGTGCGCAGCCGGTACCTGAGGTTCGTGGTCCCCGCGGTGACCGGCTTCTTCCTCTGGTACGTGGCGTACGTGGTCGCCGCCACGACCGCGCCCGGCTTGATGGCCCGGCCCGTGGTGGGCGCGGTCAACGTGGCGATGCTGGCAGGGCTCGGACAGTTCCTCACCACCTTCCTGCTCACCTGGGCCTACGCGCGGCACGCACGGCTGCGCCGGGACCGGGCCGCGCTCGAACTGCGCTGGGACACCCAGGAACTGGCGCGTGGCGTCCGTGGCGGTGTCCTGTGACGGGTGATCACCAGACGCTGGCCCTGCTGCTCTTCAGCGCGTTCGTCGCCGTCACTCTCGGGATCACGACGTGGGTGAGCCGCAACAGGCAGGGTTCGGCGGAGGAGTTCTACGTCGGCGGGCGGCTCTTCTCGCCCATGGAGAATGGTTTTGCCATCGCGGGCGACTACATGTCTGCCGCCTCCTTCCTGGGCATCTCCGGACTCATCGCGCTGTTCGGGTACGACGGGATGCTGTACTCAGTGGGCTTCCTGGTGGCCTGGCTGGTGGTCCTGCTGCTCGTCGCCGAACTGGTGCGCAACTGCGGGCGGTTCACCCTCGCCGACGTGGTGGCCGCGCGGATGCGGGAGCGGCCGGTGCGGATCGCGGCGGGAACCTCCTCGGTCACCGTGTCCGTTCTGTACCTGGTGGCGCAGATGGTGGGTGCGGGCAGCCTGGTGGCGCTGCTGCTGGGCGGGACCAGCGAGGCGGCGCGGTCGTGGACGGTCATCGGCGTCGGCGCGCTGATGGTGATCTACGTGTCGTTGGGAGGGATGCGGGCCACCACATGGATCCAGATCGTGAAGGCGGTCCTGCTGATGGGCGGAGCGATCGCCCTGACCGTGCTCGTCCTGGCGCGCTTCCACGGGGACTTCGACCAGCTGCTGCGTACCGCGGCCGCGCGCAGTGGCCAGGGGGAGGCGTTCCTCGCGCCGGGACTCAAGTACGGCGGGGACTGGACCGCCCGGTTCGACTTCGTCAGTCTCGGGCTCGCCCTGGTGCTGGGCACGGCCGGGCTGCCGCACATCCTGTCCCGGTTCTACACCGTGCCCACCGCGCGGGCGGCCCGTCGCTCGGTGGTGTGGGCGATCGGGCTGATCGGCGGCTTCTACCTGATGACGATCGTCCTCGGTTTCGGCGCGGCGGCCATCGTCGGACCGGGCGCCGTACGCGCGTCGAACGCCGCCGGGAACACGGCGGTTCCGCTGCTGGCCCTGGACCTGGGCGGCGGGGCGGGCTCCACGGGGGGAACGGTTCTCTTCGCGATCGTCGCCGCCATCGCCTTCGCCACCATCCTCGCAGTGGTCGCGGGCATCACCCTGGCCTCCTCGGCATCCGTGGCGCACGACCTGTACGCGTCTGTGCGGCGCAGGAAGTCCGAGCCGCGCAGCGAGGTGACCGTGGCGCGCACCGCCGCGGTCGGCATCGGCGTCGTCGCCATCGCCCTCGGCCTGCTCGCGCGGGACCTCAACGTCGCCTTCCTGGTGGGCCTGGCCTTCGCCGTCGCCGCGTCGGCCAACCTGCCCGTGCTGCTCTACTCGCTCTTCTGGCGCGGCTTCACGACCCGCGGTGCCGTATGGTCCGTCTACGGCGGGCTGATCCCGGCCGTGGCGCTCGTCGCTCTGTCGCCCGTCGTCTCGGGCAACCCCGAATCACTGTTCCCCCGCGTGGACTTCCAGTTGTTCCCCCTGCAGAACCCGGGCCTCGTCTCGATCCCCCTGGGCTTCCTGGCGGGCTGGGTCGGCACGGTCACGTCCGCGGAGACCCCGGACGCCGCCAAGCACGCGGAGACGCAGGTGCGGGCGCTGACGGGGGCGGGGGCCGTCTGACGGGGCCGGGGGTGCCTGACGGGGCTGGGAGCCGTCTGACGGGGCCGGGGGTGCCTGACGGGGCTGGGAGCCGTCTGACGGGGCCGGGGCTCAGGTGCGGGTCGCCCACGCGTAACGGTGTTCCGGGCGGCCTGCGTCACCGTACTTGAGGGTCAGCGTGGCCCGTCCCGTGCGCTCCAGGAGCTTCAGATAGCGCTGGGCGGTCTGGCGGCTCACCCCGGTCCGTTCGGCGATCTCCGTGGCGGACAGGGGGCTTTCCGCGTGCATCAGGGACTGCCGTACGAGCTCGGCGGTGGTGGGGGAGTGGCCTTTGGGCAGATCCGGCTCCGACGTCGCGGACAGGGCGCCGAAGATGCGGTCCACCTCGGCCTGTTCCGCCTCGCCGCCCCCGTCGAGGGTGCGGCGCAGCGCGGCGTACGCCTCCAGCTTGGCCCGCAGACCGGCGAACGCGAACGGCTTGACGAGGTACTGCAACGCGCCCTGCCGCATCGCCGCCTGCACGGTCGAGATGTCGCGCGCCGCCGTGACCATGATCACGTCGGTCTGGAGGCCGCGCCGGCGCATCTCCCGCACTGCCGCGAGGCCCGTCCGGTCGGGCAGGTAGTGGTCCATCAGCACCAGGTCCACCCGAGGCAGCGCCTCCAGCTGACACAGCGCCCCGGCGGCGCTGTGCGCCTCCCCGGCGGCGCGGAAGCCCGGCACCTTCTCGACGTACGCGGCGTTCACGCGCGCGACCCTGGTGTCGTCGTCCACGACCAGGACCTCGATCACCACGCCTCCTCCTCGGCGGTCCGCTGAGCGGACGAGACGGTGAGTGCCGGTTCCGTGCCCGGTTCGGCGAGGGCCTCGGGCAGGACGACGGTGAACTGCGCGCCCCCACCGGCGGCTTCACCGACCGCCGCGGATCCGCCCTGCCGCTCCGCCAGCCTGCGCACCATGGCGAGGCCTATACCTCGCTTCCGGTGCGCGGGCGGCTTCTTGGTGGACCAGCCCTCGGTGAAGATCAATTCCCTCAGCTCCGCCGCAATTCCGGGACCGGTGTCCCGCACCACGAGCACGGCGGTACGGCCCTTGGCGTACAGCTCGACCTCCACGCGCGCGTGCGGCGCGCCGGCGGCGGCGTCCAGCGCGTTGTCCACCAGGTTGCCGACCACGGTGACCAGTCCCCGGGCGTCGACCAGCCGGTCCGGAAGACGCGTACGGCCCGACAGGCGCAGCGCGACGCCCCGCTCGGCCGCGACGGTCGCCTTGCCGACCAGCAGCGCGGCGAGCAGCGGGTCCTCGATCTTCTCGGTGACCTGCTCCGCGGTCGCCCGGTGATCGCCGACCACCTCGCCCACGAACTCGACCGCGTCGTCGTACATCTCCAGTTCCAGCAGCCCCAGGAGCGTGTGCATCCGGTTGGCGTGCTCGTGGTCCTGCGCGCGGAGGGCGTCGATCAGGCCGCGCGTCGAGTCCAGTTCCCGGCCGAGCTGCTCCAGCTCCGTGCGGTCGCGCAGCGTGGCGACCGCGCCGCCGTCGCCGGTGGGCATCCGGTTGGCGACCAGGACCCGCCTGCCGCGCACCGTGAGCAGATCGGTGCCGGTCACCCGGCCGGCCAGCACGTCGGCCGTGCGGCCCTCGCCGAGCGCCTCGTCGGGGGAGCGGCCCACGGATTCGTTCCCGATGCCCAGCAGGCGCTGCGCCTCGTCGTTGAGCAACCGGACACGGCCCGTGCGGTCCAGCGCGACGACGCCCTCCCGGATACCGTGCAGCATCGCCTCCCGCTCCGCGAGCAGCCCCGCGATGTCGGAGAACGCCAGGTCCCGGGTCTGCCGCTGCACCCGCCGGGAGATCAGCCAGGCGGCCAGCGCGCCGACGGCCAGGGCGCCGCCCGCGTACGCCAGCAACTCCGGGATCGCATGGATCAGCAGCGCCCGGACACTGTCGTAGGCGATGCCCACCGAGACCGCGCCGACGATCTCCCCGTCCGCGTCCCGCAGCGGCACCTTCCCGCGCGCGGAGCGGCCCAGGGTGCCCTCGTCGATCTCCATGACCTCCTGGCCGGCGAGCGCGTCGCCGGGGTCCGTGGAGACGTGCTTGCCGATCTGCGAGGGCTCGGTGTGCGACCAGCGCACGCCCCGGCGGTCCAGCACCACGACGTACTCGGCCTGCGTGGCCCGCCGGATCCGCTCAGCCTCCCGCTGGACGGGCCCGTCGGGCGTCGCGGGCGTCGTGCGGACCTCCTCGGCGAGCTGCGGATGCGCCGCGGTGGTCTGCGCGATGGCGAGCGCACGCCGCATCGCCTGGTCGTCGAGCTGGTCGCTCAGAGGTGCGAGGAACAGTCCGGTCGCGAGCACCGCGACTCCCGCGGCGATCGCCACCTGCATCATCAGCACCTGCGAGAACACCCGGCGAGGAAGTCCGAGGCGCAGGCGGCGGGCGGGGGGAGTGGGGCTCATGCCCACGAAGGTACGTGGGGGAGCGGGGGGTGCCGTATGGGGGTGGGACGGGTCCCGTGGGGTGTGGTCTTTGGGAGAGGGCGCGTGCGGGGCCGGAGGGCGGTTAGGTGCCCTCGGGGGGCTCAGCCGGGCGGTGCGCCCACCCCGGGCGCTCACCTGGGCGGCGAGCGGCAGGTCGGTCCGCGCCGACGGCATCGCCGGAGGTGTCAGCTCGCGAGTGCCGTCGGCTCGAGTTCGTGGACCGACACCACGTCCATCCGCGCCGGGGCGCCCAGGACCGACGTACCGCAGCTCTCCGCGCGCGGGGGCAGCGACGCCCCCTGGGCGACGATCACCCGCCAGTGGCGTCCGTCCGCATGGGCGACGACCACCTCCCAGCGGGCTGCCGCACCGTCCACCCGTACGGCGTTCTCGGTCCGTACGACGCTCAGCGCGTCCGCCGCGTACTCGCCTGCGGCCGTGCGCACGGCCAGCTCCGCCGCCTGACCGGGCCGCTCCCAGGCCGAGCGGCCACGGCACCCCTCCGGGACCACACGGCCCTCCTGGACGCCGTGCAGGACGTCCTTGACGGTGTGGGCCTCGACCCTGCCGTACGCGTAGCCGTGGGGCAGCACGAGCACGGTCGGCGAGAAGCGATGACCGCCCAGATGGGTGACCTCCCAGATGCCGCTCATGCCGGAGGCGGCGAGGTCGTTCGCCAAGGGGCGGCCGAGGAGGGCGCAGCAGCGGTCGCGCTTGCCGTTGGTGCAGACGAGGGCGAGCGGGCCACCGACATGGGGACGGCCCTGCAGCGTGGCGTCGAAGGTGTGCTGGTCACCCGTGCCGAGAGCGGTGAAGTCGAGGTCGAGCAGCCGCGCCGGGTCGTCGATCGTGGCGGCGTGCAACCAGGCGTTGCCGGGCATGGTGTGCGCCGCGTACACCTTGCGAACGGCGGGCGTGCCGAAGTCCGCGTGGCGTCCCGGGCGGCGGATGAGCGCGACGCGAACGCCCGTGCCCTTCGCGGCCGCTTCCAGGGACCGGCCCAGCGCGGGATCCAGGTGGCTCGAAGTGAGCGCCCTCGCGCCCCACGGACCCGGCTGTTCCACCAGGAGCCAGGTCCTGGCGGTCGCGGCGGTTCCGGAAACGGGCTCGTCGAGGTCCCGCGAGACGGTTGCACACCTACTCACACAGGTGAGCCTAACCTGACTTTGTGCAGGGTGACTTCCGGACCTCCCGGTGACCTACTCCGGCAGGGGCTGCGGCGGGCGCGAGCCGACGTAGTGTCCGCTGGGGCGCAGCCGCAGGGGACGCTCGCCGTACTCCTCCAGGGCGTGGGCGATCCAGCCCGCCGTGCGGGCCACCGCGAAGATCGTCTCGCCCGCGGTGGGGAACATTCCTCCCGCTACCGTGAGCACGGCGAGGGCCAGGTCGACGTTGGCGTGCAGCGGGGTGTGCCGGGCGGCGGTGACCATGACGTCGCGGGCGGCGGCGAGGGCGGGCTCGGCGTCGGGCATCTCCTCCAGGACGGCGAACAGCGCCCGCGCGCGGGGGTCCTCGCCCGCGTACAGCTGGTGGCCGAGGCCCGGGACACGGCGGCCGGCCCGGAGCTCCTCCGCGACCACGGGCGCCGGGTCACCCTGGTCCAGGACCTCCACGAGCATCCGGTGGGCGAGCCCGCTGGCCGCGCCGTGCAGGGGGCCCTCGAGCACGCCGAGCCCGGCGGAGACGGCCGCGTAGGCGTGCGCCCGGGCCGACGCCGCGACGCGCACCGCGAGCGTCGAGGCGGCGAGGTCGTGGTCGACCAGCAGGCCGAGCGCCATGTCCAGGGCGCGCAGCGAGGTCTCGTCCGGGTCGCGCGGGCTGAGCCGCCGCCAGAGGCGCTGGGCCAGGGAGCCCTCGTCGCGCTCTGTGCGGCGCCGTGGCGGCAGAGCGGCGACGAGCGTGGGGATCAGCACGCGCGCGGTGCCGAGGACGGCCTCCTCGGACAGGTCGAAACGCAGCGGGTCCGCGCAGGCGGCGGCGACCACGGCGACGCGCAGCCGGTCGGTGGGGCCACTGTGCTCGGGCAGCGAGTCGACCGCGCGCCGGGCGACGGCGACGGAGGCCAGGGGTGCGGCGAAGGCGATCCCGGGGCGCAGTCGCCCCGTCCACAGCCATTCGGCGATCTCCTCGTAGCTGTGGCGTGCGGCGAGCTCGGTCGCGTCGACGCCCCGGAAGTAGTACCGGTCGTCGTCGATCAGCGTGATGCGAGTGCGTACGGCCATGTCGGCGCCGGCGGCCGAACTCCCCCTGGTCTCCCGCCTGTTGCGCCGGGCGAGCGCCGCCACCTCCTCGGCGTCGAACGTGCTGCCCCGGCCGCCGGGCGTGCGGTGGCTGCTCAGCTGGCCCCGGCTCACGTAGGCGTACACGGTCTCCGCCTTCACGCCGAGCAGCTCGGCGGCCTCCTTGGTGCTCAGCCGCAGGCCCGGTGGGACGAGGCCGGGTTCTTGATCGCGCATGGGGGTCACGGTAGCGGCCCGAGCAACACATTGACTCCTGTATTGATTCAATCAATATTGACAGAAATTGAGTCAACCATGGACAGTCGCATTAAATCCAGGGAGGAAAACATGTCCGTCAACAGGTCCGCATCCACTCCCGTCGACGTACCGCGGGGACTCGCGGGCGTCGTCGTGACCGACACGGAGGTCGGTGACGTACGGGGTCTTGAGGGCTTCTACCACTACCGGCAGTACTCGGCCGTCGACCTCGCGCAGACCCGCTCCTTCGAGGACGTCTGGCATCTCCTGGTCCACGGCGAGCTGCCGGACGCCCCGAGTGCGGCCACCTTCGTCGCCGGGACCGCGGCGCTGCGACGGCTGCCCGACGAGGTGTCGGCGGCGCTGCCCGCCATCGCTGCCGCCGGCGGACGCTCCGGGCCGCTCGCCGGGCTGCGCACCGCGCTGTCCCTGCTGGGCGCGGCCAAGGGCTTCCGTCCGCTGTACGACATCGATGCGGACCGGCGGCGCGAGGACACGCTCGTGGCGACCGCGGCCGTACCGACCGTGCTCACCGCGCTGCATCGGCTGGGGAAGGGGCTGGCGCCGGTGCCGCCCCGTGCGGACCTCTCGTGCGCGGCCAACTACCTGTACATGTTGACGGGCGACGAACCGGATCAGCGGCGAGCTCGTGCGGTTGAGCAATACCTGATCTCAACCATTGATCACGGATTCAATGCATCAACCTTCACGGCACGGGTGATCGCGTCCACCGGCGCCGACGTGGGCGCGTGCATGGTGGGGGCCATCGGGGCGCTGTCGGGGCCGCTGCACGGAGGTGCCCCGAGCCGGGCGTTGGACACCCTGGACGCGATCGGCACGGTGGACCGCATCGACCCCTGGATCCGGGAGCGTGTCCTTGCCGGCGACCGCATCATGGGCTTCGGGCACCCCGTCTATCGCACGGAGGACCCGCGCTCCCGCATGCTGCGTGGCATCGCGCAGCAGTTCGGTGGACCGCTGGTCGACTTCGCCGTGGAGGTGGAGCGCCGGGTGGAGGCGATCCTCGCCGACCTCAAGCCTGGCCGCGAACTGCACGCCAACGTCGAGTTCTACGCCGGCGTGGTCATGGAACTCTGTGGCCTGCCCCGCGAGATGTTCACCCCGACCTTCGCCGCGGCGCGCGTGGTCGGCTGGAGCGCCAACATCCTGGAACAGTCCCAGGACTCGAAGATCATTCGCCCCGCGGCACGGTATGTGGGGCCCGGGGCACCGGTGGAGGTGCCGCGGGCGGCCTGACGCGGCCGGCCCGGAACGGACGAGGTCCGGCACCGATCTGGTGCCGGACCTGAAGGCGGCGGTCCCGGTCGGGCGCCGCCGTGGATTACTCACACATCAGGAATGTCGCGCTTTGCGCGAATAAGGGTTTCGCGGGTGATGACGACGATGCGCTCGTAATCAGCACGCGAGGCGTCGGAGGGTAGATCCGGGTCGAGTGAGTCCGTGGCGTCCCTGCCGATGACGGCAAAGTTTCCGTCGGCCAATTCGAAGATGTCAGGGCAATTGCCTCCTCCAGTGCTCCCGCGCTGGCTTGGAGGTACACCGATCCGACGGATGATCTGACTCACTGTTTGTTTCCCTTTGGTCCACGACTGAAGAGGGGTGCACGACGGCAGCTGGTGCGAAGGCAGCCTTGTGGGTGCACTCGTCGTCCGGCAGCGTGAGCGACGCTTGTGGGGTCGCTCGGCACGGTCAGGCGAGAGTCAACCCCAGTGGCGACTGGGACAACTGACGTATTCACCCGTTCGTTATGGCCCGAGGGTGTGATTTCTGCGGGAGCGCGTTCCTACTCGGCCGGTGGCTCGCCCACCACCCACCATTCCTCCGTGTCCGCCTCCTCCAACTGCCGAAGAAGGTCGTCCACCATTCGTCCCAACTCCGCCTCGTCCGAGTCCTCCGGAAGGGTGGCGCGCTGGCCGCGCGTCGCGAGCCAGTACTCCCGTACCACCGGGTTCTGCAGCAGGCCGCGCATCCGCCCGAAGACCTCCTCTCGGCTGAGGTTGCCGATGCGGTAATAGAAGAGAAGGTTCGTGTAGAGGGCATTGGCGAACAGGTACTGGCGGCGCTCCAGCGGTGATGCCGGTGCCTCGAAGATGTCCAGCACCTCCGCCAGCTCCGGGCTGTCGATCGCCTTGCTGAGCAGTTCCCAGTGCAGATGCTGCTGGTTGGCGAGGTTCGCGTGCCGGTGCGAATGGGCCACCTGTGCTTCCAGGCGGTCGAGTCGTGCCCGCATGGCGTGCGCCGTGCGGCGTTCCGCGGCCAGCGCGGCGAGGGCTCCTGTCAGTAGACCCAGGCCCGCTGCCGCCGCGGTGCCCAGCCCCCGTGTCCTTATTTTCCGTGTGGCCATGTCAACCCCCGATTCAGGCGGCCGCCCGCCGGTCGTCGGGGTGCGGGTCGACGGGTGGGGACCGGCGAGCGGTGGGCGGCGCTTGCCGTCTCCCAGGGTGCCGAGCGGCTCTGATCGGCGGGGAGGCGGAGAGGAGGCGCACGGAAGGAAGCGAGGGTCGCACAAACCGGCGCCATGCCCAACGTCTGCCCCGCTCGCGATGCTAACAATCGTTCACTACGCGGAGATTCTGCGTGCTCGTATCCTGGCCCGGCATGCAAGTTCCGTAAGGCGCGCCGGGGTGTGAACCGGTGTGCGCGTAGGCGTGGGAGAGGTCGCACGGTGGGGCTGAGCCCGAGTTCCCGGCAGATCCCGGTCGTCGTCATCGCCGGATTTCTGGGGTCCGGCAAGACGACCCTTCTCAACCACCTCCTGCACCGCAGTGGAGGCAGCCGTATCGGCGCCCTCGTCAACGACTTCGGGTCCGTCGAGATCGACGCCATGGCGGTGGCCGGAGCCCTGGGGGATTCCACCGTCTCCCTCGGCAACGGCTGCCTGTGCTGTGCCGTCGACGCCAGTGAGCTGGACGAGTACCTCGAACGGCTGGCGCATCCCGGCGCCGGGATCGACATCGTCGTCATCGAGGCCAGCGGGCTAGCCGAGCCGCAGGAACTGGTACGGATGCTGCTGGCCAGCGAGCATCCGGGCATCGTGTACGGCGGGCTCGTCGAGGTCGTCGACGCGGCCGAGTTCGACGACACGCGCGCGAAGCACCCCGAGATCGGCCGGCACCTCGCG
Organism: Streptomyces sp. NPDC086077; assembly: GCF_040686175.1. Taxonomy (NCBI): domain Bacteria; kingdom Bacillati; phylum Actinomycetota; class Actinomycetes; order Kitasatosporales; family Streptomycetaceae; genus Streptomyces; species Streptomyces sp. NPDC086077. The sequence continues at coordinate 90,380 of NZ_JBFBJT010000009.1, forward strand.
CTCGCCGACCTGGTCGTCGTCAACAAGACCGACCGGGCGCCGGACTCCGAGCACGTCCTCGCCCTCGTCCGTTCCCTAGCCGACGGCGCCGCCGTCGTACCGACGACGTACGGCCGTGTGGACCCCGAGCTCCTCTTCGACTGCCGGCCCTCGCGGGAGCGCGTCGGGCAGTTGTCCTTCGACGACCTGCACGATCACGAAGGCGCGGGCGCCGAGCACGCCGGGCACCTGCACACGGCCTACGACAGCCTCTCCTTCGTCTCCGAAGTGCCCCTCGACCCGCGCCGGTTGATGACGTTCCTCGACAGCCGGCCCGAGGGGCTCTACCGGATCAAGGGATACGTCGACTTCGGCCCGCACGATCCGCGCAGCCGGTACGCCGTGCACGCCGTCGGGCGGTTCCTGCGCTTCTATCCGGAGCCCTGGGGATCCGACGGCGAACGCCTCACGCAGCTCGTCCTCATCGGCTCCGGCATCGACGCCCCCGCCCTCGACAAGGAACTCGCGGCGTGCAGGAGCGACGCCCCGCACGCCGATGAACACGGCATGTGGGGCGTCCTGCGCTACGTACAGGATCCGGACGCTCGAGATCCGGACGCGCCGGATCTCGAGGAGCCCCCGGCCTAGACCGGGCCCGCAACCGCCCCCACCGGCTTCGCCAGGGACACGCCCGAGCCGTCGCGGCGCGGGTCCATCTCGGGCAGCTCGGTGGGCGAGCCGTTCTTCTGCGCGGCGAGGGCCGGCGTGGCGCCCGCCCAGGCGAAGGACAGGCAGTCCTCGCCCTTCAGGAACCGCTGGCAGCGCACGCCACCGGTCGCCCGGCCCTTGCGCGGGTACTGGTCGAACGGGGTCAGCTTGGCCGTCGTCTGCACGGAGTCGTCCAGCGTGCCGCGCGAGCCCGCGACCGTGAAGACGACCGCGTCCACCGCCGGGTCCACGGCCGTGAAGGAGATGACCTTGGCGCCCTCGGTGAGCTTGATGCCCGTCATACCGCCCGCCGGACGGCCCTGCGGGCGCACCTGCGAAGCCTGGTAGCGCAGGAGCTGCGCGTCGTCCGTGACGAAGACCAGGTCCTCCTCGCCGGTGCGCAGTTCCACCGCGCCGACGATCCGGTCGCCCTCCTTCAGGGTGATGACTTCCAGTTCCTCCTTGTTGGCCGGGTAGTCGGGCACCACGCGCTTGACGACGCCCTGCTCCGTGCCCAGCGCGAGCCCGGGGGAGGACTCGTCGAGCGTGGCCAGGCAGACGACCGTCTCGTCGCCCTCCAGGGAGACGAACTCGGCGAGCGGCGCACCGCCGGAGACGTTCGGCGCCGTCGTCGTCTCCGGGAGTTGCGGGAGGTCGACGACGTTGATCCGCAGCAGTCGGCCCGCCGAGGTCACCGCGCCCACCTCGCCGCGGGCCGTGGCCGGCACCGCCGAGACGATCACGTCGTGCTTGGCGCGCTTGGCCACGGCGTCCTCGGGGAACGGCTCGGCGTTCGCCGTACGGGCCAGCAGCCCTGTCGAGGACAGCAGGATCCGGCACGGGTCGTCGGCCACCTGGAGCGGAACGGCTGCCACCGCGGTGGCGTTCGAGTCCAGCAGGACCGTACGCCGATCGGTGCCGAACTTCTTGGACACCGCGGCCAGTTCGGTGGAGACCAGCTTGCGCAGCTCGGTGTCCGACTCCAGGATCCGGGTCAGCTCCTGGATCTCCGCGGTGAGCCGGTCCTTCTCCGCGTCCAGCTCGATGCGGTCGTACTTGGTCAGGCGGCGCAGCGGCGTGTCCAGGATGTACTGCGTCTGGATGTCGCTCAGCCCGAAGCGCTCGATCAGGCGCTCCTTGGCCTGGGCGGAGTTGTCGCTGGAGCGGATGAGGCGGATCACCTCGTCGATGTCCACCAGCGCCGTGAGCAGGCCCTCGACCAGGTGCAGCCGGTCGCGCCTCTTGCCGCGGCGGAACTCCGAGCGGCGGCGCACGACCTCGAAGCGGTGGTCGAGGTAGACCTCCAGGAGCTCCTTCAGGCCCAGTGTGAGGGGCTGGCCGTCGACGAGGGCGACGTTGTTGATGCCGAAGGACTCCTCCATCGGCGTGAGCTTGTACAGCTGCTCCAGGACCGCCTCCGGCACGAAGCCGTTCTTGATCTCGATGACCAGGCGCAGCCCGTGCTCACGGTCGGTGAGGTCCTTGACGTCGGCGATGCCCTGGAGCTTCTTCGAGCCGACCAGGTCCTTGATCTTCGCGATCACCTTCTCCGGGCCGACCGCGAACGGCAGCTCGGTGACGACCAGGCCCTTGCGGCGCGCCGACACGTCCTCCACGGAGACCGTGGCGCGGATCTTGAACGTGCCGCGGCCGGTCTCGTAGGCGTCGCGGATCCCGGTGAGGCCGACGATCCGGCCACCGGTGGGCAGGTCGGGGCCCGGGACGTGCCGCATCAGGGCGTCGAGGTCGGCGTTCGGATGCTTGATCAGGTGGCGGGCGGCCGCGATGACCTCGCGCAGGTTGTGCGGCGGCATGTTCGTGGCCATGCCGACCGCGATTCCGGACGCGCCGTTGACCAGCAGGTTCGGGAAGGCGGCGGGCAGGGCCGCCGGCTCCTGCTCCTGGCCGTCGTAGTTCGGCGCGAAGTCGACCGTGTCCTCTTCGATCGACTCCGTCATCAGGCTCGTGGCCTCGGCCATCCGGCACTCGGTGTACCGCATGGCGGCGGGCGGGTCGTCGTTGCCCAGCGAGCCGAAGTTGCCGTGGCCGTCCACCAGGGGCACCCGCATGGAGAACGGCTGGGCCATGCGCACCAGGGCGTCGTAGATCGACGCGTCGCCGTGCGGGTGCAACTTACCCATGACCTCGCCGACCACGCGGGCGCACTTCACGTACCCGCGGTCGGGGCGCACGCCCATCTCGTTCATCTGGTAGACGATGCGTCGGTGCACGGGCTTGAGACCGTCACGGGCGTCCGGCAGGGCCCGGGAGTAGATGACCGAGTACGCGTACTCGAGGAAGGAGCCCTGCATTTCGTCCACGACGTCGATGTCGAGGATCCGCTCCTCGTACGAGTCGTCGGGCGGCGGGGTCTTCGTGCTGCGGCGGGCCATCGCTGCCGGCTCCTCCTGTTTTCTGGTCGTTCGCCCACGGGGCGCTCGGTCCCTGCGGCTCGCTGTTGCTGAAGCGTGAACGGCATCTGACGCGGACCATTGTGGACCGCGCCACTGACAAACGCGGACGCTGGACCCGACGTCGGCCGACCGGCCCCGCGCTGACCCGCAGGCTACGCCCTCGCGACCGGCAACCAGATTCTCGCTCTGGGCGTACGCGCTCCGGGAACTTCACACCAGGTCGGCGCGCTTGCATACAGTGGCAGGACTGGCAGGAAATCTGCGGTTTCCCGACCGCACCGCGATCGAAGGGACGTACATGCCCATGGGTCACACGGCCACAGCCGAGGCAGGCTCCGGCGGGCTGACAGCGACAGAGCACCGCCTGGACAACGGCCTGCGTGTGGTGCTCTCCGAGGACCACCTGACCCCGGTCGCCGCGGTGTGCCTGTGGTACGACGTCGGCTCGCGCCACGAGGTCAAGGGGCGTACCGGCCTGGCTCACCTTTTCGAGCACCTGATGTTCCAGGGGTCCGCCCAGGTCAAGGGGAACGGGCACTTCGAGCTGGTGCAGGGCGCCGGTGGCTCGCTGAACGGCACCACCAGCTTCGAGCGCACCAACTACTTCGAGACCATGCCCACCCACCAGCTGGAGCTCGCGCTCTGGCTGGAGGCGGACCGCATGGGCTCGCTGCTCACCGCCCTGGACGACGAGTCCATGGAGAACCAGCGGGACGTCGTCAAGAACGAGCGCCGCCAGCGCTACGACAACGTCCCCTACGGCACCGCCTTCGAGCGGCTCGCCGCCCTCTCCTACCCGGAGGGCCACCCGTACCACCACACGCCGATCGGCTCGATGGCCGACCTGGACGCGGCGACCCTGGAGGACGCGCGCCAGTTCTTCCGCACGTACTACGCGCCGAACAACGCGGTGCTGTCGGTCGTCGGCGACATCGATCCCGAGCGGACGCTCGAATGGATCAAGAAGTACTTCGGCTCCATCGCCGCCCACGACGGCAAGCCCGCGCCACGCGACGGTTCGCTGCCGGAGGTCATCGGCAAGGAGCTGCGCGAGGTCATCGAGGAGGAGGTCCCGGCGCGTGCCCTGATGGGCGCCTACCGGCTCCCGCACGACGGCACGCGCGCGTGCGACGCGGCCGATGTCGCGCTCACCATCCTCGGCGGCGGCGAGTCGTCCCGCCTGTACAACCGGCTCGTACGACGCGACCGTACGGCGGTGGCGGCCGGGTTCGGGCTGCTGAGGCTGGCCGGAGCGCCCTCCCTGGGATGGCTGGACGTGAAGACGTCCGGCGACGTCGAGGTGCCGGTGATCGAGGCCGCCATCGACGAGGAGCTCACCCGCTTCGCCGAGGAGGGCCCGACGGCCGAGGAAATGGAGCGCGCGCAGGCCCTGTTGGAACGCGAGTGGCTGGACCGGCTGGGCACGGTCGCCAGCCGCGCCGACGAACTCTGCCGGTACGCCGTGCTCTTCGGCGACCCGAAGCTCGCCTTCACCGCCGTGCAGCGTGTCCTGGAGGTGACGGCCGAGGAGGTCCAGGAGGTCGCCAAGGCCCGCCTGCGGCCCGACAACCGCGCGGTGCTGGTCTACGAGCCCACGACTCCGGAAGCCGCCGCGACCGACGCAGACGACGACACCGAGGAGGCGGCCAAGTGACCGAGCTCGCCACGATGGACTTCCACGCCCGGCCGCAGGCGGGCGAGGCCCGCCCGTGGGCGTTCCCGGCTCCCACACGCGGGAAGCTCGACAACGGCCTGACGGTGCTGCGCTGTGACCGCCCCGGCCAGCAGGTCGTGGCCGTGGAAGTGCTGCTTGAAGCGCCCCTGGAGGCCGAGCCGGCCGGCCTCGACGGTGTCGCCACGATCATGGCGCGGGCCTTCTCCGAGGGCACCGACAAGCACTCCGCCGAGGAGTTCGCCGCAGAGCTGGAGCGGTGCGGCGCCACCCTGGACTCACACGCCGACCACCCCGGCGTCCGACTGAGCCTGGAGGTGCCGGTCTCCCGCCTGCCCAAGGCGCTCGGACTGCTGGCCGACGCCCTCAGGGCGCCCGCCTTCGCCGACAGCGAGGTCGAGCGGCTGGTCCGCAACCGCCTCGACGAGATCCCGCACGAGCTGGCCAACCCCGCCCGGCGGGCCGCCAAGGAGCTCTCCAAGGAGCTGTTCCCGGCGACCTCGCGCATGTCCCGCCCGCGCCAGGGCACCGAGGAGACGGTCGCGAAGATCGACTCCGCCGCCGTACGCGCCTTCTACGAGCGGCACGTGCGCCCCGCCACCGCCACCGCCGTGGTCGTCGGCGACCTCACGGACGTCGACGTCGACGTGCTGCTCGGCGAGACCCTGGGTGCCTGGGCCGGCTCCCAGGCACAGCCGCGCCCCGTGCCGCCGGTGACGGCCGACGACACCGGCCGCGTGGTGATCGTGGACCGTCCCGGCGCCGTCCAGACCCAGCTGCTGATCGGCCGCGTCGGCCCCGACCGGCACGACCGCGTGTGGGCGGCCCAGGTGCTCGGCACGTACTGCCTGGGTGGCACCCTCACCTCCCGTCTGGACCGCGTCCTGCGCGAGGAGAAGGGCTACACCTACGGGGTGCGCTCGTTCGGTCAGGTGCTGCGCTCCGCGCCCGACGGCAGCGGTGCCGCGATGCTCGCCATCAGCGGTTCCGTGGACACGCCGAACACCGGTCCCGCGCTGGAGGACCTCTGGACGGTGCTGCGCACGCTGGCCGCGGAGGGGCTCACGGACGCTGAGCGGGACGTCGCCGTGCAGAACCTCGTCGGTGTGGCGCCGCTGAAGTACGAGACAGCGGCGGCCGTCGCGGGGACCCTGGCCGACCAGGTCGAGCAGCACCTCCCCGACGACTACCAGGCGACGCTGTATCAGCAGCTCGCCGCGACCGGCACTGTCGAGGCCACCGCGGCGGTCGTCAGCGCCTTCCCGGCGGACCGTCTGGTGACGATCCTCGTCGGTGACGCGGCGCAGATCAAGGCGCCCGTCGAGGCCCTCGGCATCGGCGAAGTCACGGTCGTCCCGGCCGAGTAGAGGCCGGCGAGCGGCACGCGCGCGGAGGGGCCCTGGTGACGGACGCGTCACCAGGGCCCCTTTATGTCCCAATTGAGGGAGAGGTTGCCTGTCTGGCCTGTGGGATGCGCTACAAACGCCCGGATGGGTTTGGGGATTGAAAGATGTCCCGCTTAGCGTCATCCGGGCTGTCCGTCAGGCAGTGCGCCGCACCCGCGGCACCGGACAGTCATCGCCGAGTCCCCGTACGGCGCGAGCCAGGGGAGCCGGGGACCCAACCATGAAGTCCCTGGGGTGAATCGGACGCCCGCGCACGGCGAGGGGGTCCGTAGGAGACCTTCCTGCTCCGAACCCGTCAGCTAACCCGGTAGGCGAGAGGGAAGGAAAGGACCAGCCACCACATGGCGTTCACGCGCGCCACCGGGAAGCACCGCCGTCCCAGCCGGATGAAGCGCACCACCGCCCAGGCGGCCGGTGTCGCGGCCCTCACCACCACCGGTGTCCTCGGCACCCTGGCCGCTCCCGCGCTCGCCGACGAGCCCGCGGCCGAGCAGACCGGCCTGCTCCCGGTCATCACCATCGGCGACTCGGTCGCCGAGCAGATAGACGCCCAGGCCGCCGCCCAGCAGCAGGCGGCGGCGGAGGCCGAGGCCGAGAAGAAGGCCGAGGCCGCCGCCAAGAAGCGCGCGGAGGAGCGGGCCAAGGAGGCCCGCGAGGCCAAGGAGCGTGCCGCCCGTGAGGCCGAGCGCAAGCGCCTCAACACCTACGTGTCGCCCATCAGCGGCTCCTACGTCTCCACCGGCTACCGGTCCGGCGGTGCGCTGTGGTCCTCCGGCAGCCACACCGGTGTCGACTTCCACGCCGCGAGCGGGACCCCCGTGCACGCGGTCGGCTCCGGCACGGTCGTCGAGGCCGGCTGGGGTGGGGCGTACGGCAATCAAGTAGTGATCAAGATGAACGACGGTACGTACACCCAGTACGGTCACCTGTCGTCCTTCGCTGTCTCGGTGGGCCAGACGGTCACCCCGGGACAGCAGATCGCCCTGTCCGGGGCCACCGGCAACGTCACCGGAGCGCACCTGCACTTCGAGGCCCGGACGACGGCGGAGTACGGCACGGACATCGACCCGGTCGCCTACCTCCGCTCGCACGGCGTCGGCATCTGACAGCGGACCGCCCCGCTTCCCGCGGCCCCGGCTCTCCGAGCCGGGGCTTTCGGTGTTTCGTACGCCTGTATGTCCAAAAAATATGCATGGATTCCGGCCCCCCATCGGAAATTCCGGCTCACTGCAATAGAGTCACGGAACACACGTCAGTCGTCGGCGTTTCACGGGGATTAAGGCGGAGGTCGGTCATGCGTATTCCGGCGCATTCGGTGTGCACGGCCATCCGGGACGACATCGTCGCGGGTGTCTATGAGCGTGGCGGCCGGCTCACCGAGGAACTCCTCGCGCGCCGCTACGGCGTCTCCCGCGTCCCCGTCCGGGAGGCCCTGCGCACGCTGGAGGCCGAGGGCTTCGTGGTGACCCGGCGCCACGCGGGCGCGTGCGTGGCGGAGCCCTCCGAGCAGGAGGCCGCCGACCTGCTGGAGATGCGGCTGCTGCTGGAGCCGCTCGGCGCCGCGCGGGCCGCGCAGCGGCGCACCGAGGCCCATCTGAAGGTGCTGCGCGGCCTGGTCCGGCTGGGCCAGGAGCGGGCCAGGCGGGGCGGCAGCGAGGACCTGCGCTCCCTGGGCGGCTGGTTCCACGAGACGCTGGCCCAGGCCTGCGGAAGCCCCGCGTTGATCGCGATGCTGACCCAGCTGCGGCACAAGATCGCCTGGATGTACGCCGTGGAGGCACCCGTCAGCCCCGTGGAGTCGTGGTCGGAGCACGGCGCGATCGTGGACGCGGTGGCGCGCGGCGACGGCGAGCGGGCGCGGGCGGTCACGGCGCTGCACGCCGAGCGCGCGACCGGCGCGCACCGGCTCCGATTTCCCGGCGGCGGCGACCGCGCGGACCGTGTGAGGACTTCGCAACATGCCGTAAACATGTCGGGCCTGCGGCATTAACACGGGCGCCGTATACAAAGAAGTGATATTCGGCGGCGGTGCATTTCCGCTGCCCCTTTCTGGGTGCTCGGAATTCTCTCGACCCGTCGTGCGAAAAAGCGACCGGGTGTGCGGCAGACGGCGAAGCCGCGCCGCCCGGAATGGGCGACGCGGCCTCAGGAATGCCGTCAGCGGGTTCAGACGGTCTCGGGGAGCTCCTCAAGGCCCTCCGCGACCAGCTTTGCCAGACGGTCGAGCGCGGCGTCCGCGCCCTCGGCGTCGGAAGCCAGGACGATCTCCTCGCCACCCTGGGCGCCCAGACCCAGGACGGCCAGCATGGAGGCCGCGTTGACGGGGTTGCCGTCCGCCTTGGCGATCGTCACCGGGACGCCTGCGGCCGTGGCGGCTCGTACGAAGATGGAGGCGGGGCGGGCGTGGAGGCCCTCGGCCCAGCCGACGTTGACGCGGCGCTCAGCCATGTGATGCTGCCCTTCAGGTGTTCAGGGTTGTCTAGACCAGTTTCCCATATCGTGAGGCATGCCCCGACGGGCCCTGTGTCCCGTCCGGAACGGCACCGGACCGCGGCCTCGGTCCGGTGCCCGTCCTTCCACAGACTGCCTCGCGCCGTTGTCGTACGCGAGCCGTACTCTGGGGCCCATGCAGAGCCCGTCGGACCGGTATGAGTACCCCGCCCACTGGGAGGCCGACGTGGTGCTGCGCGACGGCGGCACCGCACGCGTCCGGCCCATCACCGTCGACGACGCCGAGCGCCTGGTCAGCTTCTACGAGCAGGTCTCGGACGAGTCGAAGTACTACCGCTTCTTCGCGCCCTACCCGCGCCTGTCCGCGAAGGACGTCCACCGCTTCACGCACCACGACTTCGTGGACCGGGTGGGACTCGCGGCCACCATCGGCGGCGAGTTCATCGCCACCGTACGCTACGACCGCATCGGCGCCGACGGCATGCCGGCGTCCGCGCCCGCCGACGAGGCCGAGGTCGCCTTCCTGGTGCAGGACGCCCACCAGGGGCGCGGTGTCGCCTCCACCCTGCTGGAGCACATCGGCGCCGTCGCCCGTGAGCGCGGCATCCGCCGCTTCGCCGCCGAGGTGCTGCCTGCCAACAGCAAGATGATCAAGGTGTTCACGGACGCCGGGTACACCCAGAAGCGCAGCTTCGAGGACGGCGTCGTACGCCTGGAGTTCGACCTCGAACCCACCGACCGCTCGCTCGCGGTGCAACGCGCGCGAGAGCAGCGCGCCGAGGGGCGGTCGGTACGGCGGCTGCTGACGCCCGGCTCGATCGTCGTCGTCGGCACCGGGCGCACGCCCGGGGGCGTGGGCCGCAGCGTGCTCGGCAACATCCGGGAGGCCGGCTTCACCGGCCGCCTGTACGCCGTGAACAGGGCCTTGCCCGCGGGGCAGAAGGAGCTCGACGGGGTGCCGGCGTACCGGTCGGTGCGGGACATCGAGGAGCCCGTCGACCTCGCGGTGGTGGCGGTGCCGGCGGAGCACGTCCCCGAGGTGGTCGCCGAGTGCGGGGAGCACGGGGTGCAGGGGCTCGTCGTGATCTCGGCCGGGTACGCCGAGAGCGGGCCCGACGGACGCGAGCGCCAGCGTGAACTCGTGCGGCACGCGCGCGCGTACGGCATGCGGATCATCGGGCCGAACACCTTCGGGATCATCAACACCTCCCCGGAGGTGCGGCTCAACGCCTCGCTGGCACCGGAGATGCCGCGCCCCGGGCGGATCGGGCTGTTCGCGCAGTCCGGGGCGATCGGCATCGCGCTGCTGTCCCGGCTGCACCGGCGCGGTGGCGGGGTCACCGGGGACACGGGCGTGTCGACGTTCGTCTCCTCCGGCAACCGCGCGGACGTGTCCGGCAACGACGTACTCCAGTACTGGTACGACGATCCGGACACCGACGTCGTGCTGATGTACCTGGAGTCCATCGGCAACCCGCGCAAGTTCACCCGTCTCGCGCGGCGGACCGCGGCGGCGAAGCCGCT